>JAEWCI010000652.1 GCA_023390705.1 Pseudomonadota bacterium | reverse complement strand
CCCATGCCATGGGCCCGCGGGTGCGGGCCTTCGCCGCCGCCTCGGGCGGGCGCCTCCGCGCCACCGTCTTCTACCAGCAGCCGCGGGCCGAGGACCCGAAGGGCGGGGCCGATGACGCAACCGGGCTGATCACCATGGACTGGCTGCGGGCGAATACCAGGATGGCCGATGCCATCTGGTATCTCTGCGGCCCGCGCCCCTTCCTGCGCGCCTTCGTCGGCGGCCTGGCCCGTGCCGGCGTGCCGGCGGAGCATATCCGCTACGAATTCTTCGGCCCGGCGGACGAGATACTGGCCGCCTGAGCGGTCCCGATGACCGAAGGACCGCCAGGCCCGAAGGTCTGAATCGGTGCTGCCAGGATGCAAGCTGTCCGATCGTCCGACGCCGTAGGTGGAGGGCGTGAACCGGTCGGCGGAGGGTCGCATGGCCCGAAGCCGTGGATCGGCCGGCAGGATGCAAACCGGTGCAGGCGATGACAGATCCCGCCGCCCAGGGCAGGCTCGCGGCACGAGGAAGCGGGGGTGGGTATGGCGGAGCAGGCGAGAGCAGGTGGCGCACCGCGCCAGGTAATGCTGGTGACGGGCGGCGGTCGGGGCATCGGCGCGGCCATCGTCCGGCTGGCCGCCGCGCGCGGCTATGACCTTTGCCTGACCTATCTCTCCGACCAGGCGCGGGCCGAGGCCACCGCGGCGGCCGCCGAGGCCGCCGGCGCCCGGGTGCTGCTGCTGCGTGCCGATGTCGCCGATGCCGCCGACCGTGGCCGTACCTTCGCCGCGCTGGATGCGCGCTTCGGCCGCCTCGACGTGCTTGTGAACAATGCCGGCACCACCGGCCCAGCCGGGAAGCTGGTCGATTCCCCCGATGAGGTCTGGGAACGGGTGATGCGGACCAATGTGGTGGCGCTGGCCGCCTGTTCGCGCGAAGCGGTGCGGCGCATGTCCACGGCGCGCGGCGGCAGGGGCGGGGCCATCGTCAACATCTCCTCCCGGGCCTCGGAGATCGGCGGTGCGGGGGAGTGGATCCACTACGCGGCCAGCAAGGGGGCGGTGGATACGCTCACTGTCGGCCTGGCGCGGGAGGTCGGCCCCGAGGGCATCCGGGTGAATGCGGTCAATCCCGGCATCATAGACACCGAAATCCATGCCCGCGCCGGCTTCCCGGACCGGGTGGCGCGGATCGGCCCCACTACCCCGCTCGGCCGCGGCGGCACGGCGGAGGAAGTAGCGGAGGCGGTGCTGTTCCTGGCCTCCGATGCCGCCAGCTACATCTCCGGCGTCTGCCTGCCGGTGGGCGGCGGGCGGTGACTATCCTGGCGTGCGTTCATGTTGACACATGAACGCACCCTCGAACGCCGGCTCGGCTTCCGCGTGACTCCGCGCGGCGGGCCGCAAGGGCACTATCCAGGCAAGGCGCTATGATCGGCCAGCAATGGCCGTCTCGCCGCGATGAACTCCTCCACCGCCGCGACATAGCGGGCGCAATCGGCATCCGTCACCGGCAGGGAGAGCGCGGCCATGCCGCGCCGCGCCAGGTAGATGCCGGCCGCGAGCATGTCCAGGAAGAACAACTCGCGCAGCTTGTCCTCGGCCGGCGCCGGGGCATAGGGGCGGGGGATCGGGCCGCGGCGGAAATGCACGTTCACCATGCTGCCGGCGCCGGTGAATTGCATCGTCACGCCGGTGCGTTCGCAGGCCAGGTTCAGCGCCAGGCGCAGCGCCTCGCCACGGGTGAACAGCGCCTCCGCCTCCGCGGCGCCGAAGATCTCGCCCATGGCGACACAGCCGGCGGCCATGGAGAGCACGTTGTTGTTGAAGGTGCCGGCATGGGCCAGGCCGCCGGGGCGGTGGCCGTCGAACACCGCCATGATCTCCCGCCTGCCGCCGAAGGCGCCGAAGCTCATGCCGCCGGCCATGTATTTGCCGAGCGTCGTCATGTCCGGGACGATGCCGAGGCGGGATTGCAGCCCGCCGAAGGAATGCCGGCTGGTCATGACCTCGTCAAAGATCAGCACCGCGCCGGTCTGCCGCGTCGCCTCGCGCAGCGCGAGGAGGAATTCGCGTGTCGCCGGGATGCAGCCGCCGGAGCCGAGCATCGGCTCCACCAGCACCGCCGCCAGCGCATCGCCCTCCGCCAGGATATCCCGGCGCGCCGCCTCGGGGTCGTTGTAGTCGGTGAAGGCCAACGGGATCGGGACATTCACCGGGTTCTTCTCGCTGGCGAAGGTCAGCACGCCACCATGGTAGCCGCCGCGCATCACCAGCGTCTTCGTCCGCCCGGTGAAGCCGCGGGCGGCGGCCAGCGCCATCAGGTTCGCCTCGGTGCCGCTGTTGGTGAAGCGGACCTGCTCGATGGAGGGGAAGCGCCCGGCGATCAGCCCGGCCAGCTCCCCTTCCTTCGCGCCGACCGCTGCCAGGTTCACGCCATTCGCCATGGCCTGCTGCACGGCCGCCAGGATGCGGGTTTCCGAATGGCCGAACAGCCCGGCGGTGTATTCGCCCAGCAGGTCCAGGTATTCGCGCCCGTCCACGTCCCATAGCCGGCAGCCCTCGCCGCGCGCCATGGCGGTGGGGAAGGGGGTGTAGAACAGCACGCTGCGGGTATTCCCGCCCGGCATCACCTCCCGCGCCCGGACGTGGATGGCGGCGCTTTTCGGCCGCGCCGCGACATAGGCTTCCCGCGCCTCGGCCAGGGCGGCGTCGAGGTCGCTGTTGCGGGGCATGGTCTCGGCGTCCAGCGGCGGCATGGCAGGCTCCGGCGTCTCTCTTCCGGGGCAAGGCTCGCGCCGGGCGGCCGCGCGGTCAATGCGGATACGCCGCCCTGCTGGCGCGTTCCCGCGGCACGGGGCGAGGGAGGACGCATCATGGCCGGGAGCGTGCGGGAATTGGCCGGCGAGGCGCTCGGCGATGGCAGCCGGGCTTGGGAATACCTGCTCGACAACGGCCGGGGCCTGACCGCCCTCATCGGCACCCTCGGCGCGCGACTGACCTCGCTCCGCCTCGCCAGGCCGGGCGCGCCGCCCGTGGAACTGGTGCTGGGCCATGCCCGGCTGCGCGACTACCTGGAGGATGACGGCTATCTCGGCGCCACCATCGGCCGCTTCGCCAACCGCATCGCCCGCGGCCGTTTCACCCTGGATGGCGAGAGCTTCCAGGTGCCGCCCAATAACGGGCCGAACGCCCTGCATGGCGGGCCGCGCGGCTTCGACCAGGCGCTGTGGCGGGCGATGCCGGAGCCGGGTGCGGCGCTGCGGCTTGCCCATCACAGCCCGGATGGCGACCAGGGCTTCCCCGGCGCGGTGGAGGTGGGGTTGCGCGTGCGGCTGACCGGCCCGGCAACCCTGGCGCTTGAATACGAAGCGTCAACTACCCGTCCGACCGTGGTGAACCTGACCAATCACAGCTACTTCAACCTTGCCGGCGAGGGCAGTGGCGACATCCTGGGCCATTGGCTGACCATCGCCGCCGACCGCTTCACCCCGGTGGACGGGACCCTGATCCCGACCGGGGAACTGCGCGAGGTCGCCGGCACGCCCTTCGATTTCCGCGCGCCGCACCGCATCGGTGAACGGATCGGCGCCGGGGACGAGCAGTTGTGGCATGCCGGCGGCTACGACCACAATTTCGTCCTGAGCGAGCCGCCCGGCCCGGACGGGCTGCGCTTCGCCGCCAGGCTGCGGGCGCCCGATGGCGGCCTCGCCCTGGAAGTCTGGACCAGCGAACCGGGGCTGCAATTCTACAGCGGCAATTTCCTGCGCGGCGCCTGGCGCGGCCGTGACGGCGTGCCGCATGGCTACCGCATGGGTCTCTGCCTGGAGACGCAGCATTTCCCGGATTCGCCCAACCAGCCGCATTTCCCCGATACGGTGCTGCGGCCGGGCCAGGTCTTCCGTTCGCGGACGGAGTACCGGCTGATTCCCTGAACACCCTGGCGCCCGCCCGGCGCAGCCGGCATGCTGGCGCCATGCGGGAAGAACGCTTCGATGCGGTCGTTGTCGGCGGCGGGCTCGTTGGCAGCGCCATTGCCTGGGGGCTGCGGCGCGCCGGCCTCGCCACCGTGCTGCTGGATGAGGGCGATGTCGCCTTCCGTGCCAGCCGCGGCAATTTCGGCCTGGTCTGGGTGCAGTCCAAGGGGCTGGGCGCGCCGCACTACCAGCGCTGGACCCGCGCCTCGGCGGCGATCTGGCCGGACCTGGCGCGGCAGATGGGCGAGAGCGGCGGCCAGGATGTCGGCCTGCACCAGCCGGGCGGCGTGCAACTCTGCCTCTCCGACAGGGAGATGGCGGAGCGCGCCGAGCGCATGGCACGGATGCAGGCCGAAGCCGGCAATTTCGGCTTCGAATACCGCATGCTGGACGCCGCCGAGGTGCGGGAGCTGCTGCCGGGCGTCGGGCCGAGCGTGGTCGGCGCCTCCTGGACGCCCTATGATGGGCATGTCAACCCGCTGCGCCTGCTGCACGGGCTGCACCGCGCCTTCGTCGATTCGGGCGGGCTCTACGTGCCGAATGCGCGGGTGGAGGAGGGGCACGCCGCGCCGCGCGATTTCGCCGTCCACGCCGCCGGCCGCCGCTTCGTGGCGGGAAAGATCGTGCTCGCCGCCGGGCTGGGCAATGCCGCGCTGGCGCCGCGCTTCGGCCTTTCCGCCCCGGTGCGGCCGCAGCGCGGGCAGATCCTGGTGACGGAGCGCACCAGGCCGCTGCTGCCTATTCCCGTCACCAGCATCCGGCAGACCGGGGAAGGCAGCATCATGCTGGGCAGCAGCGAGGAGGAGGTGGGCTTCGACACCGGCCAGAAGCCTTCGGTGATGGCCGAGATCGCCCGCCGCGCCGTGCTTTCCTTTCCCTGGATCGGCCGGCTGAACATCGTGCGCGCCTGGTCGGCGCTGCGCATCATGCCGCCCGATGGCGTGGCGATCTACGACCAGTCGGAGCGCTTCCCCGGCGCCTTCACCGCCAATTGCCATTCCGGCGTGACCCTGGCGGGGGCGCACAGCCAATTGCTCGCCCCGATGATCGCCCGCGGCGCGCTGGACCCGGAAATGCAACCCTTCTCGGCGAGGCGCTTCGATGTTCGCGACGCGGCCTGAGGCGCGGCCGGCGACGGTGCAGGTCTTCGTAGACGGCGCCGCCGTGCTGGTGCCGGAGGGCGCTTCGGCGGCGGCAGCGGTGCTGCTGGCCGGTGCGCCCTTCATCCGCGAGACGCCGGTGAACGGCGCGCCGCGCCTGCCCTATTGCATGATGGGTGTCTGCTTCGACTGCCTGGCGGAGATCGACGGCGTGGCCAACCGCCAGGCCTGCCAGGTGGTGGTGGCGCCGGGCATGCGCATCCTGCCGCAGCGCGGCGCACGCCTCGCATTCGGGGAATCCGCGCCATGAGCCCCGACCTCGCCATCATCGGCGCCGGCCCGGCCGGCATGGCGGCGGCGATCGAGGCGCGCGGGCTGGGGCTCACGGTGACCGTCATAGACGACCAGCCGGCGCCGGGCGGGCAGGTCTTCCGTGCCGTGGAGGCGGCGTCCGGCGATGCCGCACTGGGCAGGGACCATGCCGAGGGCCTTGCCCTGGTGCGCCGCTTCCGGGACTGCGGCGCCGAATACCGCCCCGCCACCGCGCTGTGGTTCCTCGACCCCGACTCCGGCAACCTGATGCTCTCGGGCGCCGGGGGCAGCGCGGAACTCACCGCCGGCCGCGTGCTGCTGGCGACCGGGGCGCAGGAAAGGCCGGTGCCGATCCCCGGCTGGACCCTGCCGGGCGTGATGACGGCAGGCGCGGCGCAGATCATGCTGAAGACGGCCGGCGCGGTGCCGGTGGGGCGCACCGTGCTGGCCGGGCAGGGGCCGCTGCTGCTTCTGCTGGCGGTGCAGCTTGCCCGCGCCGGGGCGCCGCCCGCCCTGGTGCTGGAAACCACGCCGCGCGGCCGGCTGAGGGCGGCGCTGCGCGCCGGCGGCTGGCTGGAAGGGCGTGG
>JAEWCI010000629.1 GCA_023390705.1 Pseudomonadota bacterium | reverse complement strand
ACCCGCTCGCCGCCCCCCCGCGGCCGGGGCGGTCGAGGCAGGATGGCCCGGGACCGCTCCGTGCCCCTCACAGCTTCCGCTCGCGCTTGATGCGGTCCCAGGCGGCGTTGATCTCGGCCACCTTCTGGGTCGCGCGGCGGACGAATTCCTCCGGCACGCCGCGGGCGGCCAGGCTGTCCGGGTGGTTCTCCCGCATCAGCCGGCGCCAGGCCTGGCGCACCGCCTCGTCGCTCGCATTCTGCGGCACGCCGAGCATGGCATAGGCCTCGGCGCTGCTCACCTGGCCTGCCCCGCCGCTGCCGGCGCTGCCGCTGCTGCGGCCGTCGCGGGCGCGTTCCCAGGCCGCGGCGTCCAGCCCGAAGCGCAACTGCACCTGTTGCAGGAAGGCGACCTCGGCATTGGTCAGCGGGCCATCGGCGCGGGCGATCTGGAACAGCGCCGCCAGCACGTCCTCCAGCAACATGCGGTTGTCGGCGAAGCCGCGGCCGAGCTGTTCGGCGAAGGGCTCGAAGCCCTCGGCGCTCTCGCGCGCGCGGTCGAAGAGCTGGCCGACCTCGTGCAGGCTTTCCGGCGGGATGCGGAAGCAGCGCTTGAAGGCGTCGATCTCCTCCCGCTTCACCGCGCCGTCGCATTTCGCCAGCTTGGCCGAGAGCACGACGACGCCGATGGCGAACAGGGTTTCCCGGTTGCCCAGCAGCGCCGCCAGGTCGGCCATCTGGTGAAGGCCGCGCGGGCCGCCAGTGCGCAGGGCGCCTTCATCCGCGGCATGGCCGAGCGCCGCCCCGGCCATGGCGCCGAAGGGCCCGCCCACCATGAAGCCGGCGACCCCGCCGATGATCTTGCCCCAGAAGCCCAAGCCGCCGCCCTTTCCAAGAAAGCCCAGGCTACCACGCGCCGCGCCGCGCCGGGAGCGCCCCGCCCGATGGTTGCGCAGGCGCCCTTGCCGCCGCCTTGCGGGGCCGGTAAGCCCGCGCAAACCAACGGTTTCGGCGCCCCAGAGGGCGCTTTTGGGGAATTCCATGGCCGGCTGGCAATTCTGGATCGATCGCGGGGGCACCTTCACCGATATCGTCGCGCGCGACCCCGCGGGCCGGCTTTCCACCGCCAAGCTGCTTTCGGAAAATCCCGGCCGCTACCGCGACGCGGCGGTGGCCGGCATCCGCCAGTGCCTGGGCCTGGCGCCGGGCGCCCCCATCCCGCCGGGGGTGATCGAGGCGGTGAAGATGGGCACCACGGTCGCCACGAACGCCCTGCTGGAACGCAAGGGCGAAAGGGTGCTGCTGCTGGTCAACCGCGGCTTCGCCGACCTGCTGCGGATCGGCAACCAGGCGCGGCCGCGGCTCTTCGATCTCGATATACGCCTGCCGGACCTGCTGCATGAACGGGTGGCGGAGATCGGCGGCCGCGTCGCGGTGGACGGCTCGGAACTGGAGCCGCTGGACGAGGCGGGCGCGCGCGCCGCGCTGGCAGCCGCCCATGCCGCCGGGCTGCGGGCGGTCGCCGTGGTGCTGCTGCATGCCTGGGCCCATCCCGCGCATGAGTTGCGGCTGGGCGAGATCGCGCGGGAGCTGGGCTTCACCCAGGTCTCGCTCTCCCACCGGGCCTCGCCCCTTCCGCGCATCGTGCCGCGCGGCGATACGACGGTGGTGGACGCCTATCTCTCCCCCATCCTGCGCCGCTATGTGGAGCAGGTGGCGGGGGAGCTTCCCGGCGTCCGCCTCTACTTCATGCAGTCCTCCGGCGGGCTGGCGGAGGCTGGCAGCTTCCAGGGCAAGGACGCCATCCTCAGCGGCCCGGCCGGCGGCATCGTCGGCGCCGCCCGCACCGCCGCCATGGCCGGCTTCGACCACATCATCGGCTTCGACATGGGCGGCACCTCCACCGATGTGGCGCTGTACGCGGGCGAGTTCGAGCGCGCCTTCGAGACGCTGGTGGCCGGCGTGCGGATGCGGGCGCCGATGATGGCCATCAACACCGTCGCGGCGGGCGGCGGTTCCATCCTGGCCTTCGACGGCGCGCGCTACCGCGTGGGGCCGGAAAGCGCCGGGGCGGTGCCGGGGCCGGCCTGCTACCGGCACGGCGGGCCGCTGACCGTGACGGATGCGAATGTCATGGTCGGCAAGATCCAGCCGCGGCACTTCCCGGCCATCTTCGGCCCGGAGGGTGACCAGCCGCTGGATGCCGAGGTGGTGCGGGAGAAATTCACCGCCCTTGCCGCCGAAATCGCCGCCGCCACCGGTGCCGCGCCACCGGACCCGCGGGCGGTGGCGGAAGGCTTCCTGCGCGTCGCCGTGGCGAACATGGCCAATGCCATCAAGCAGGTCAGCATCCAGAAGGGCCATGATGTCACCCGCTACGCGCTGCAATGCTTCGGCGGCGCGGGCGGCCAGCATGCCTGCCTGGTGGCGGATGAACTCGGCATGGAAACCGTGTTCATCCACCCCTTCGCCGGCGTGCTCTCGGCCTATGGCATGGGGCTGGCCGACCAGGTGGTGATCCGCGGGGCGGCGGTGGAAGCGCCGCTGGACGGGATGGCACCGCTGGCCGCGACGCTCGACCGGCTGGTGGCGGAAGCCGAGGCGGCGCTGCGCCGCCAGGGCGCGACCGGCGCGCTTTCGGCGGCGCGGCGGCTGCACCTGCGCTATGCCGGCACGGACAGCTTCCTGCCCGTGCCCTTCGGCGGGCGTGAGGAGGTGCTGGAGGCCTTCACCGCCGCGCATCGCCAGCGCTTCGGCTTCGCCACGCCGGAACGCCAGGTGATCGTCGAGGCCTGCATCGCCGAGGTGACGGCGGCCGGTGAAAGGGTGGTTGAAGCGCCGCTTCCCCCGCGCGAATCGGGCGCGCCGCAGGCAGCCGACCAGGTGGCACTGTTCTGCGAGGGCGCCGGATGCCTGGCCCCGGTGCTGGACCGCACGGCGCTGCTGGCGGGCGACCGCATCCCCGGCCCGGCCCTGATCCGCGAGGCGAACGCCACCACCGTGGTAGAGCCGGGCTGGACCGCCGAGGTCACGGCGCTGAACCACCTGATCCTGCGCCGGGCCACCCCGCGCGCGGCGGCCCGAATTGCCGATGCTTCGCGCCCCGACCCGGTGATGCTGGAGCTGTTCAACAACCTGTTCATGTCCATCGCCGAGCAGACCGGCGCGGTGCTGCAGAACACCAGCCTTTCCGTGAACATCAAGGAAAGGCTGGATTTCTCCTGCGCCATCTTCGACGCGACCGGCGCGCTGGTGGCCAATGCGCCGCATGTGCCGGTGCATCTCGGCGCCATGGGCGAAAGCGTGCGCACCGTCATCCGCCTGCGCGGCGCCACGCTGAAGCCCGGCGACGTGGTGGCGCTGAACAACCCCTACAACGGCGGAACCCACCTGCCGGATGTCACCGTCATCACCCCCGTCTTCGATGAGGAAGGCCGGGAGATCCTGTTCTTCGTCGGCAGCCGCGGCCACCATGCCGATATCGGCGGCCTGACCCCCGGTTCCACCCCGCCGCTTTCCCATACGCTGGAGGAGGAGGGCGTCGTCATCGACGACTTCCTGCTGGTGGAACAGGGCCGCTTCCGCGAAGCCGAGTTCCGGGCGTTGCTGGCCGGTGCGACATACCCGGCGCGCAGCCCGGACGTGAATGTCGCGGACATCAAGGCCCAGGTCGCCGCCAACGAGAAGGGCGTGCAGGAGCTGCGCCGCGCCGTGCGCGACTTCGGGCTGGAGACGGTGCGCGCCTACATGCGCCACGTCATGGACAATGCCGAGGAAAGCGTCCGCCGCGTACTGGACCGGCTGCAGGATGGCAGCTTCCGCACCAGGCTGGACGACGGCACGCCGCTCCGCGTCGCCGTGCGTGTGGACCGCGCCGCCCGCCGCGCCACCATAGACTTCACCGGCACGGGGCCGCAGCGCCCCTCCAATTTCAACGCGCCCCCGGCGGTCTGCCGCGCCGTGGTGCTCTATTGCTTCCGCGCCCTGGTGGGGGAGGACATCCCCCTGAACGATGGCTGCCTCAAGCCGCTTGAGATCATCGTGCCGGAGGGCAGCTTCCTTGCGCCGCATCCCGGCGCGGCGGTGGTGGCGGGCAATACCGAGGTCAGCCAGGTCACCTGCAACGCCCTGCTGGCGGCGCTCGGCGCCTGCGCCTCGGCCCAGGGCACCATGAACAACCTTCTGTTCGGCGACGAGCGCTACCAGTATTACGAAACGATCTGCGGCGGCGTTGGTGCCGGCCCCGGATTCCATGGCGGCGGCCCGGTGCAGACCCACATGACAAACACCCGCATGACGGACCCGGAAGTGCTGGAGCTGCGCTACCCCGTGCGGCTGGAGGAATTCGCCATCCGCCGCGGCTCCGGCGGCGCCGGGCGCTGGCATGGCGGGGACGGCGCGCGCCGGCGCATCCGCTTCCTGCGCCGGATGCAGGCAGTGGTCGTCGCCTCCCGCCGCAATGTCGCGCCGCATGGGCTGATGGGCGGGGCGGATGGCGCGCCCGGCCGGCAATGGGTGGAACGCGCGGACGGGCGGATCGAGCCGATCCCCGGCAATGCCGGCAGCGCCATGCTCGAACCGGGCGACGCGCTGGTGGTGGAAACCCCCGGCGGCGGCGGCTGGGGCGCGGCGTGACCCGCGCCCCGCCCCACACCCCGCCCATGGCTGAACCCGGCTTCCGCTGATGCGCCGCCTCCTCGCCGCCCTCCTGCTGCTGCTCCTGCTGTTGGGCGGCGCGGTCTGGGTCGTGCCGCAATTCCTGGACTGGGAACGCTGGCGCGGGCCCCTGGCGGAGCTGGCCAGCGCCAGGCTCGGCCGGCCGGTGACGCTGGACGGGCCGATCACCCTCGCCCTGCTGCCGCAGCCACGGGTGGAAGCCGGCGCGGTGTCGCTCGGCCCGGCGG
>JAEWCI010000276.1 GCA_023390705.1 Pseudomonadota bacterium | reverse complement strand
CTGATGAACGCCTTCGGCGGCAGCCATGGCGCGGCACAGGCCGCGACGCAGGCCGCTACCCCGGCATCCTCGCCATGGTCCGAGCCGGGCGCGCATGCCGCGGCCCAGGGCTGGACCAATGAAGGCGAGGCCAAGTCCGACTGGGGCGGCGGCGGAAGCGACAAATTCGCCGAGAGCGGTTCCCAGGACTGGGGCGGCCAGGGCGGCAATTACGTGGACCAGGGCGGCGACGCGACCCAGACGAGCTGGGGCGGCGACGACTCCAGCTACGACGACGGCGGCGGTTCCGACGAGGAAATTTGACAGCTTCCGCCCTCCCCCGCGCCATGGGGGAGGGTCCATTGACGCCGCTCATTGATTCCACGCATGCCATGCGCAATTGCTCATGGTATGCGCATCCCCGATCTCGACCTCGACCTGCTGCGCTGCTTCGTCACCGTGGCGGAGCAGGGCGGCTTCACCGCCGGCGGCCAGGCGCTCGGCCTGACGCAATCGGCCGTCAGCCTGAAGATCAAGCGGCTTGAGGAGCTGGTGGCGCGGCGGGTCTTCGACCGCACCAGCCGCAGCATCGCCCTGACGCGGGATGGCGAGACGCTGCTGGCCTATGCCCGCCGCATCCTGGCGCTGAACGACGAAGCGGTGCGCCGGCTGGTCGCCCCGCCGGTGACCGGCCGGCTGCGGCTGGGCGTCGCCGACCATTTCGTGCCACGCAACCTGGCGCCGCTGCTGGCCCGCTTCGCCCGCACCTATCCCGGGCTGCGGCTGGAAGTGGAGGTGGGGCGCAGCCATGAATTGCGCGCGGCCCAGGAAAAGGGCGCGCTGGACCTGGTACTGGGCAAGCGGCGGGATGGCGAGACCGCCGGCCGCCCGATCTGGACCGAGGCGGTGGTCTGGGTGGCGGCGCCGGACTGGTCAGCCCCCGAAGGCCGCCCCCTGCCCCTGGCGATGCTGCCCAAGGGCTGCATGTTCCGCGACCGCGCCCTGGCCGCGCTGGCCCGGGCCGGGCTGGATTTCGAGGTGGTCTATACCTCGGCCTCGCTGCTCGGCGTGGCCGCCGCGGCGCAGGCCGGCTTCGCGGTGACGGTGCTGGGCCGCAGCGGGCTGCTGCCGGGCCTGGTGGAAGTGCCGGGCCTGCCGCCGCTCGGCACCGCGGAGATGTGCGTCTTCGGCGATGCCGGCGGGCAGAGCGCGCTGGTGGAGCCGCTTATCGGCTTCATCCGCGAGAGCCTGGAGGGGAACCCACTGGGCATGGCGGCCTGAACCCAGCGATCATGTGCCACTTGGCGCCTCAAACAAGAACAGGACAGCCATACCGCTGATACCGCCAAGCCAAATTATTGACTTCCGGCTTGGCTGCGATGCCGCTGAGTCTGCCTGACAAGAGGAAGTCCCAGCTCACGATAATCAGTCAGGACATCTGTGCCGTGATATGATGAATACAATAGAGCCACGCCGACCACGGCTCTTCCATTCCCAATTCAATTGAATCCTGCGTTTGCAAATGTGACTTGGTCACAGTGTATATTGTCATCGCCCTTGTCGGTCTCGATGGTAAACGTCTGACCAGCAATCGGTACTTGCAAATTTTCTACCGAACCGTGATAGACTCGGCCCGACCTGATTAACTGGTTATCAACAAATATTCTATAGCCAGCCCAGGTACTACCGCCACAGGGGCCGGATCGTCCGTCGGCCATACCCAAGACCGCCGAAAATAAGCGCATTCCCGGAGGAACCCTATACCGCACTCTGGTAACCCCCTCCTGATTCGGATGAAGGACAATGCCCTTTGTGTAAGTTTGTCCGTTAATAACAATGTCCTCCCGCCAGTAAGGCCGGTTCCGCCAAACACGTCCTCGAATGTTGCTCGCTTCGACCGCTTCGAGGTCCGAGAGGAAGACGGGATCGGGTCGAGATTCTTCAGCATTAGTCGTTCTCGCAGGCATACCTAAATTGCCACCATCAACGATGTTGCGCGATCCGTTAGCGACTATGCTGATCGCGTCATCACCAAGTCGACGGCATCCTCTTGTATACGTCGATCCGCCCACTTCCCAGCGAAGCGGGGGAGGAGCGCCGCAGTCTGCACCGACTACTTGATCTATAGACACCCGCTCAGGTGAGGAAGTGCCTGCTAAATCGCTTATGTAACGGCTAGCAATGACAATTTGATCAGGGCGGTGCGTGTATTCCAACCAGACATGCAACCCGCTTCTACTTAGACAAGCCCCGAGCACCTCTGCCATGATCGGATTAATTGTTTGCACCACTTCGGCAAACCGCGCGTCAGCACGCTGGCTGCGACGCCATTCTCTACAAATATTCTGCACGTAGTTTCTGTAAGAGGCGTTACTCGCGTTTACACCCAAGGCATCGGGCAGCTTGGGGATAGGAACCGATATACCAGTATTTCCTTGCTCTTGAGACTGCCTTTGAGAACTGCCGCAAAAAGAATTCATTGCAGCCAAAATTAGCTGCTCGCTAGCGGCGCTTTGACTGGTATCATAAATACCGACTTCACGAATTATGTTACAGGATTGTGCCAGTGCTGATGAGAGGCCAGCGGAGAAAGCGCTAACAGCATAGATTGACAATGCCGCATAACGCCTAACCATGTTGCACCTCCCTTAATTTGCCGATCGCATAGATAATGATCTCCTTTACCTTTCCCTGTCATCATTTCAGTGAAGTTAGTTACAATTTTCATCAATTAGTTGATTTCGTTATATATTACTACTAAATGTGGTTGTAATCTTGAGTACGACTGAAGTTCCAGGCGACCTAGTGAGCCCCGCTCGACTGCGACTGCTGGCATCGCCCGTATAGTCCTGTCGTCCCCTCCAACATCACCCTCGTCCCACCATTGCTACGTAGGCTTAATGGGACGAGATGATCTTAACCCTCCCTCACCTCCGCCCGGCTCCCGCACCATCAGCAGGATGCCGGCGCCGACCGCCAGGAACACCACCACCGTCGCCATGCCGGCGCGCTGGCTGGCGGTGGCCCCGGTGACCGCGGCCAGCACCGCCGGGCCAAGGAAGCCCGTCACCCGGCCGGAGAGCGCGAAAAGGCCGAAATGCGCCGACACTTCGTCAGGCGGCGCCAGCCGTGCCATCAGCGTGCGGCTGGCCGCCTGGGCCGGCCCGATGAAGATGCCGAGCAGCAGCGCCAGCGCCCAGAAGCCCGGCTTGCCCTCCACCACCAGCAGCCCGCCCCCCAGCAGGATCAGCGCCGCAAGCGAAACCAGCACGGTGCGGCGGGACCCCATGCGGTCCTCCACCAGCCCGAAGCCGGCCGCACCGAGCCCGGCCGTCACGTTCAGGGCGATGCCGAAGAGGAGGATCTCCTCGAACCCCATGCCGAAGACGCCGGCGGCATAGATGGCACCGAAGGCGAAGAGCGTGTTCAGCCCATCGGTGTAGAACAGCCGCGCCACCAGGAAGCGCGCCATGGCCGGGTTGCGCGGCAGCCGCCGCAGCACGGCGCCGATCTCCGCCAGCCCCTCCCGCGCCGCCGCCACCCAGCCGGGCTTCGCGCCCTCCTGCCCCGGCAGCAGCAGCAGCACCGGCCAGGCGAACAGCGCGATCCAGCCGGCGGTGAGCAGGGCGGTGGCGCGGACATGCTCGGCCGCGCCTCGGTCCAGGCCGAACAGCGCCGGATCCGGCCGCACCAGGACCAGCAGGGCGACCACCAGGCAGCACAGCCCGCCGGCATAGCCCAGCCCCCAGGCCAAGCCTGAGACACGGCCAAGCTGCTCCTCCGGCGCCACCTGCGGCAGCAGCGAATTGTAGAACACCGTCCCCAATTCGAAGGCCAGGGTGGCGATGCCGACGCAGGCCAGGGCATAGAGCGCGAAGCCCGGCTCCGGCTTCGCGAACCACAGCGCGGCGGTGGCCAGCACCATCACCGCCGTGCACAGCGCCAGCATGGCGCGGCGCCGCCCGCCGGCATCCGCCACCGCGCCCAGCACCGGCGAGAGCAGCGCGATGCCGAGCCCCGCCACGGTCTGCATCCAGCCCCATTGCGCCTGGCCGGTGGCCGGGTCCGGGGCGATGCCCTTGGTGAAATAGGCGGCGATGACGAAGGTGGAAACCACCGTCGGGAAGGCGCTGTTGGCCCAGTCGTACAGGGCCCAGGCCCAGGCTTGGCGGTTCATGCCCGCCAGCAGGAGGGCATCCGCACCGCTTCCGCAAGGGCCTGCCAGGGCGCGATGTCCCAATGCCCGCGCGCCGCGCCGGAAGGCGAGGGCAGCACCCACAGCGCCGGCAGCCCCGGCAGCGGCTCCTGCACGCCATAACCCAGGCTGGCGGAAGGCCGGCCGAGGAACTCGGCCGCCGCCCGCTTGCCGGTGAAGGCGAGGTTGGCGGGCCGGAAGCGCGCCAGCCTGGCGCGCAGCCCGGCGGGGTCGAAGCTGCCGGGCGGCAGGTCGGCATCGGCGCCGCTGGCCCGTTTCGCCAGGTCCGTCAGGCCGATGCCCCATTGCAGCAGCAGCGGGAATTCCGCCGGGGAAAGCAGCCTGGGCGTCAGCCCGGTAGCATGCAGGGTCGGCCAGAAGCGGTTGCCCGGCCCGGCGTAATAGGCACCAAGCCGGGCCGAGACCGCGCCCGCCGCGGTGCCGCAGAAGACCAGGTGCAGCCCCGGGTGCAGCAGGTCCGGCAGCACTTCCGGCACGCTGCCTGAGAAGCCGGGCTTCACGCGAATTGCCCCCTCAACCTCATGGCCGGCACCCGCCCTCGCGCCTGCCCCGAGACGACTGCCTTCGGGCCTGCGCCGAGGAGCCTGCCCTCAGGCTTGACCCGAGGTGCCTGCCCTCGGGCTTGACCCGAGGGTCACCCGGCCATGCCCTCCCTTTTCCTTCGTCAGGGCCGGGTTTGACCCGGCCATCCCCCCCCCACCCCGTGCTGGCGGGAGAGATG
>JAEWCI010000567.1 GCA_023390705.1 Pseudomonadota bacterium | reverse complement strand
GTCCTGGATGGCGCGCAACGCGGCGGCGAAGCCGGGCCAGCCCTCCCGGCGCAGCAGGGCGGCGTCATGCCATTCCGGCAGGTCCGGCAGGCGTTCCAGGGCGGCGCGCATCAGCCGGGCCAGGGCCTGCTGGGTCAGCCCCTGGGTCAGCGGCCATTTGCGCTCGAAATCCGGGATGGCGTCGGGCGGCTCCACATAGTCCGGGTTGGGCATGGAGCGGCCGTAGCCGTCCACCTTCAGCCGCCCGCTGATCCGCCGCGTGGCGCCGAGGGGGAAGCGCCGCTCCACCCAGTCGGGCCGGTTGCCGAACATGGGGATGGCGATCCGCGTCTCCCCCGCCCTGGCATTCACCCGCAGGGTGCGGCCGCCGGCGCCGATGCGGCGATAGCCTTCCACCACCACATCCGTGGTCACCATCTCGCCATCCTGGGCCCGGGCCGGGTCTGTGGCGGCGCTGCGGGCGATGATCTCGGCGGGCAGGTGGAACAGCAGGTCCAGCACCCGGCCACCCTCGCCGATGGCGCGCGCCAGGGTCCGCGCCCCGGCGGTGCCGAGCCCGGGCAGGCTGGTGAGCGGCGCGAAGAGGGGGGCCAGCAGCGGGTCGGCCATGGGGGCCGCCGATGACCGGGGCGATTCCGCCTCGCTCATCGGCAACTCGCAGGCAGGCTGGCGCGTCGGGCTGACAGGATTCCCATACCCCCCTATATGCCAGCCTCCGAGACCGGCAACGACATGTCCGACGCTTCCGAACCGAACGCCCCGCCCGAACTTGATACCCGCCGCCGCCGGCTGCTGTTCCGCGCCCGCCACCGCGGCACCAAGGAAGCCGATTTGATGATCGGCGGCTTCGTCACGCGCCACATCGCCCAGCTTTCGGAGCTGGAGCTGGACGAGCTGGAGGCGGTGCTGGAGCATCTGGACGTGGATCTGGCCGACTGGCTTTCCGGCCGCCGTCCCGTCCCGCCGGAATACCGCACCCCGATGCTGGACCGCCTGGTGGCGGAATGTGGCGCCACCGGCGCCGGCGTGCCCGAGGAAGCCCGCCGCGGATGAGCGGCATCACCGTCCATGGCGCGCCGGAAGGCTTCGACGCCCTGCTGCTCGCCCGCCGCCGGGCGGAAACGGCGCAGCCCATCCTGCATGTCTGCCGCGACGATGCCCGCACCGCCCGGCTGGCCGAGGCGCTGGGCTTCTTCGCGCCGGATGTGGAAGTGCTGCGCTTCCCGGCCTGGGACTGCCTGCCCTACGACCGCGTCTCGCCCAACCCGGAGATCGTGGCGGAACGCGTCGCCACCCTGACCCGGCTGCTGGAGCCGGGCGACCGCCCGCGCATCCTGCTGACCACGGTGAACGCCCTGGTGCAGCGCGTGCCGCCGCGCGACCTCTTCCTCGGCTCGGTCATGCGGCTGCAGCCGGGGCGGCAGGTGGAGCCGGAGAGGCTGGCGGCCTTCCTGGAAGCGAATGGCTACAACCGCACCGGGACGGTGATGGAGCATGGCGAATACGCCATGCGCGGCGGCATCATCGATGTCTTTCCGGCCGGCGAGCCGGACCCCATCCGCATAGACCTGTTCGGCGACGAGGTGGAGAGCCTGCGCTACTTCGCCACGGAGACGCAGCGCAGCGGCGAGAAGCTCGAAGCCCTGATCCTCCGCCCGGTCGGGGAGGTCTTCCTGGACGAAGCCGGCATCACCCACTTCCGCCAGGGCTATGTGGACCTGTTCGGCGCCGCGGCGACCGAGGACCCGCTCTATGTCTCGATCAGCGCCGGCCGCCGCCACCCCGGCATGGAACACTGGGCCGGGCTGTTCCATGAGCAGATGGAGACGCTGCTCGACTACCTGGAAGGTGAGGCGAGCGTCAGCCTGGACTACCAGGCCGAAGACGTGCTGGCGGCGCGGCTGGAGATGATCGCCGACCACTACGAAGCCCGTCGCGCGCCCCTTCGCACCCAGGAAGGCGAGGTGCCCTATCGCCCGGTGCCGCCCGGCCGGCTCTACCTGACGCGGCGCGACTGGGACGCCATGCTGGCGCGCGGTCCGCTCTTCCGCTTCAGCCCCTTCAGCCAGCCCGACGACGCCGAGGGCATCGAGGCCGGCGGCCGCCCCGGGCGGCTCTTCACCGAAGCCCGCGCCGCCGGCGAAAACGTGTTCCAGGCCTATGCCGAGCACGCCCAGGCAGTGGCGAAGCAGAATATCCGCCCCATCGTCGCGGCCTGGAGCCGCGGCTCACGCGAGCGGCTGGGCAACCTGCTGCGGGAGAACCGGGTTGCGGCCACCGCCGTCGAGGATTTCACGGAAGTCGGCAGGCTGGCGCCGGGCATGGTCGGCCTTGCCGTCATGGGGCTGGAGCGCGGCTTCCTGGCGCCGGCCGCCGCCACCGGCGCCGGCTTCGGAGTTTCCATCACCGGCGAGCAGGACCTGCTGGGCGAACGCATCGCCCGCCCGCCGCGGCGGCGGCGCAATGCTTCCCAGTTCATCGCCGACGCCACCGGCATCGAGCAGGGCGACCTGGTGGTGCATGCCGACCACGGCATCGGCCGCTATGACGGGCTGGAGACCATCGAGGTCAATGGCGCGCCGCATGACTGCCTGCGGCTGCTCTATGACGGCGGCGACAAGCTCTTCCTGCCGGTCGAGAATATCGAGGTGCTGTCGCGCTTCGGTTCCGAGACGCAGGGCGTGGCGCTGGACAAGCTGGGCGGCGTTTCCTGGCAGAACCGCAAGGCCCGCGCGAAGCAGCGCATCCAGGACATGGCCGGCGCGCTGATCCGCGTCGCGGCCGAGCGGCAGATGAAGCAGGGCGTCCTCGCCACCCCGCCGGAGGGCGCCTGGGACGAATTCTGCGCCCGCTTCCCCTTCGCCGAAACCGATGACCAGCAGCGCGCCATCGCCGATGTGCTGGAGGACCTGGCCGCGGGCCGCCCCATGGACCGGCTGGTCTGCGGCGATGTCGGCTTCGGCAAGACCGAGGTGGCGCTGCGCGCCGCCTTCGTGGTGGCAATGGCCGGCGCGCAGGTGGCGGTGGTGGTGCCCACGACGCTGCTGGCGCGGCAGCACACCCGCACCTTCCAGGCGCGCTTCGCCGGCCTGCCGGTGAATGTGGCGCAGCTTTCCCGCATGGTCACCGCCAAGGAAGCGGCGAAGGTACGGGAAGGGCTGAAGGACGGCAGCATCAACATCGTCATCGGCACCCATGCGCTGCTGGCAAAGGGGGTGGAATTCGCCGATCTCGGCCTGGTGATCGTGGATGAGGAGCAGCATTTCGGCGTCGCCCACAAGGAAAGGCTGAAGGCGCTGAAGACCGATGTGCATGTGCTGACCCTGACCGCCACGCCCATCCCGCGCACCCTGCAACTGGCGCTGACCGGCGTGCGGGAGATGAGCGTCATCGCCACCCCGCCGGTGGACCGTCTGGCGGTGCGCACCTTCATCATGCCCTGGGACGCGGTGGTGCTGCGCGAGGCCATCCAGCGCGAACGCTTCCGTGGCGGCCAGGTCTTCTGCGTGGTGCCGCGGCTGGAAGACATGCTCAAGGTGGCGGAACGCCTGCGCGAGATCGTGCCCGAGGCACGCATCGCCGAGGCCCATGGCCAGTTGGCGCCGACTCAGCTTGAGAAGGTGATGACCGAATTCGGCGACGGCAGGCACGACATCCTGCTCTCCACCAATATTGTCGAAAGCGGGCTGGACATGCCGGCGGTGAACACGCTGCTGATCCACCGCGCCGACATGTTCGGCCTGGCGCAGCTCTACCAGCTCCGCGGCCGGGTCGGGCGCGGCAAGCAGCGCGGCTATGCCTATCTCACCTGGCCGAGCACGCACCGGCTTTCGGCGGCGGCGCAGAAGCGGCTGGAGGTGATGCAGACGCTGGACAACCTTGGCGCCGGCTTCACCCTGGCCAGCCATGACCTCGATATCCGTGGCGCCGGCAACCTGCTGGGCGACGAGCAGTCCGGCCATATCCGCGAGGTCGGCATCGAGCTGTACCAGCAGATGCTGGAAGAGGCGGTGGCCGATATCAAGGCGGGGCAGGGCCGCCGGCGCAGCGAGGCGGAGCGGGCGCGTGACTTCACGCCGAACATCAATCTCGGCCTGCCGGTGCTGATCCCGGAAGACTATGTGCGGGACCTGCCGGTGCGCCTCGGTCTCTACCGCCGCATCGGCGCGCTGGGCAACGAGGCGGAGGTGGAGGCGATGGCGGCCGAGCTTGCCGACCGCTTCGGCCCCCTGCCGCCGGAGGTGGAGAACCTGCTGCAGGTGCTGGCCATCAAGGCCCTGTGCCGCGCCGCCGGGGTGGAGAAGCTGGATGCCGGGCCGAAGGGCGTGGTGGTGAGCTTCTTCCGCAACCAGCCGCCCAATCCGGGCGGGCTGGTGGCCTGGGTGGCAGCGCAGAAGGGCCTGGTGAAGCTGCGGCCTGACCACAAGCTGGCCCTGCTGCGGGAGATGGAATTGCCGCAGCGGGTCCGCGTGGCCAAGGACCTGCTGGAAGTGCTGGCGAAGGTGGCGCGGCAGGCCAGGGCGGCCTGAAGCGTCCCGCCAGGGACGCGCCGGGCTTCAGGACTGCGCAGCGGCCCGCAATGATGCGGCGGCGCGGGCATGGGGCTCGCCCTCGCTCGGCACCGAGGCGAAATCGCCGCGCAGCGCCTTCAGCGCGGTGCGCTCCAGCCCGATCTCGCGCGCCGTCCGGAGCCCGGCCAGGCGCATGAGGGGAAGGGGCGGGCACCAGCCCTGCAAGGCGTGCTGCACCAGGAAGCCGCCGACCACGGCAGGCACCAGCGCGAAACGGCGGTCCACCGTCAGGGCCAGCACGGCACCGAGAAAGGCGATGGTGCCGGCATTGGCCTCCAATGCCCGCTCCACATCCCATTCATCGTCGAGTTCCCGCAATTGCTGGCGCAGCGCGGCGACGGAGGCGGCGGCATCGTTCACCCTGCGGGCGGTGCGGTCTGCGATGCGGCGGTTGGCCGAGGCCGGGCTATGGGCGAGGACGCGGTCATTGGTGTCAGGCAACATCGTCGCCTCCGGGGGTTGGATTCCTTGATGCAACGCCGGGACCGGCCAGGCGTCGCAGGCCGGGCGTCACCCCTCCACCAGCGCCACGTCCAGCATCCGTTCCAGCACCTCGGGTTCCTGCGCCCCGGCAATGGCGTGGCGGCCGGCGACGACGAAGCAGGGCACCCCGTTGATGCCCAGCCGGTGCGCCCGGAGATTGTCGTTGTGCACCGATTCCACCTCCGCCGCGGTGGCCAGGAAGCGCCGGGCGGCGCCGGGGTCCAGCCCCAGCGGCGCAACCAATTGCGCCAGGGCGATCGGGTCGCCGATATCCACGCCTTCCGTGAAATAGGCGGCGAAGGTCGCTTCCACCATCGCATCGGCGGCGCCGAAACGGCCGGCCCAGCGCACCAGCCGATGGGCGTCCAGCGAATGCGGCACCCGGCGGATGCGGTCGAAGCGCAGGTCGATCCCCTCCGCCCGGCCGAGTTCGGCGATGGTGCCGTGCAGCCGGCGGGCACGGTCCTCGCCGCCGAATTTCCGCACGAGGTAATCCTGTCGCGGCACCCCCTGCGGCGCCAGGTCCGGGTTGAGCAGGAAGGGCCGCCAGAGCAGCTCCACCTGCACGTCCGGCCGGTCCCGCAGGGCACGCATCAACCGCCGCGTGCCGAGATAGCACCAGGGACAGACCAGGTCGAAAACGACTTCGACGGTCAGGCGCGGACGGGGCGGGGCAAGCAGGTTCACGGCGCCATCCCTATCGCATCTCCCCTCCGGCCCGCCATGCGGATCATGCGTTCAGCACGTAACCGTAGCGCAAATTGCTGCGGTCGCCGCCGGCACGGTCGTAATCCGCCTTGAGCCGGGCGAAGCGGTCCGGCTGGCCCAGTTCCGCCTGCCGCTGGTAGTTGTAGAGCCGCTGGTTGTTGCCGCCGAAGATGGCGCTCTTCACCGGCCCGTCGGCCGGGCCGAGCGGGGCGAAGCCATGGCGGCGCTGCATGTCCTCGGGGATTTCCAGCCGGCGCAGCGCCTCGATCTGCCATTGCGGGGATCCGGTCCAGATCGCGTCGGTGCCCCAGCAGACATGGTCGGCGCCCAGCCCCTTCACCAGGATGCCCATCAGCGCGGCGCAGAGCCGCGGCTGCGCCACCGTGCTGTGCGCGAAGAGCTGGCCGACATCGGCATAGACATTGGCGACGCCGTGCTTCTCCGGGATTTCCGCCAGGTCCGAAACCCAGGAGGAGCGGCCGGTTTCGTCGAATTCGCGCATCGCCGCCGCCGGGTCGCCGCCGACATGGCGATAGCCGCCGTGGTAGATGATGAAGTTGAGCTGCGGCCAGTCCTTTGCCGCCTTCGCCACATCCCGGACATCCGCGAAGGGCCGCAGGTTGGGGTATCGCGCGTCCAGCGCCGGGGCGAACAGCCCCTTGTGGATGCAGACATTGCGCAGCCCGGCGCGGAGGAATTTCTCGTAGGCGGGATAGACCAGCTTCTCGTCGTCCAGCCGCCAGGGGTGGCGGGAGAGGTCCTTATGGGTGTTGTCGCCGATGGTGTAGCCCTTGAAGGCATCTGGCTTCAGCACCTCGATGGCCTGGTCCACCTGTTCCATCCAGCCGGGATAGCCGGGGGTGAAGATGGCATGCGCCAACATGCGCCGGCTGCCCGCGGCGTCGTTCACCCGCTTGCGGGCGGCCACCGTCATCTCATTGGTCAGGAACCAGTCCTCCGGCACCTCCGAGGGAGCCGAGGAGATCATCGCCACCTTGGTATCGGAATCGAGGTAGATCTCCTTGAAGTAGTTGTTGAACTTCAGGTCCTCGATGGTCTGGGGCCGGTCCGCCAGGGCGCGGTTCCAGCCGGCGCGGCCCACCGCCTCCCGCTGGCGGACGAAGGTGGTGATGCGGGTGTCGTCGCGCAGGAAATGCGTGTGCACGTCCATGATGAACTGGTCGCGCAGCGCGGCCGCGCGGGCCTCGGCGCGTTCCGGCTCGGCCGCCTCGGCGCGGCTGGCGGCGTAGAGCGAGCCGTAGGTCTCGTTCATCGCCACGAAGGCGGCGGCCATGCCGGCGGCGGTCTGGAAGAAGCGGCGGCGTGAGAGGCCGAGGCGCTTCGCCTGGACATCCGAGAACGCCACCAGCCTTGCCTGGACCTCGCGCTGCCGCGGGGTCTGCGGCGTGGGCAGGTACTCCTCGGAGGAGACGATCTGCACCGGGATGGGCGATGGGAAGGCCGCGGTCTCCGCCGGTTTGACCCGCGCCAGTTCCTCGTCGCTCAGGAAGCGCATCCTCCTCTCCCTCTGCTGTCTTCTTTGGCCGCGGCCTGGCCGGAAGGCGACGAAGCTTTGCCTGCCTGCCCTGGCGGTGGCAACGCCGAAAGCGGTGCCGGCAGGGCAAGTTGTGCAGCCAGGGGTTCGCCCGGAGCCGCGGCTATGGCAGGATCGCTGGCGATACGGCCGAAAGGGCCGGACAGCGCGGGAGTAGCCGGGTGAAGCGGGCAGGGACAGCGATTCGGGGCGGCGAGGCGCGGCACGGATGGGGTGGGATTCGAACCCACGGAGGGCTTGCACCCTCGCCGGTTTTCAAGACCGGTGCCTTAAACCGCTCGGCCACCCATCCAGCGGCGCCGGTCCAGGCTAGCGCCTGCGGCGCGGCAGGAAAGGGGCAATCGGCACTGCTCGCCACCGGGCTGCTGGCAGGGCTTGCCCTGGTGCCGGCCACCGCCCGCGCCCAATCCGCACTGCCGCCGCCGGACCCGCGCCACAGCATCACCCTGATTTCGGAGAATGACAGCTTCGCGGCGCGGACCGACCGCTACTACACCAATGGCATCCGCCTCGGGTACCGCTCGCCGGAGGGCGCCCTGCCGGCGCCCTTCGCCGTGGTGGACCGTGCCCTGGCCGGGCTGCTGGGCCCGGCGCAGAGTGCCTGGGGCTTGTCCATCGGCCAGAACATGTACACCCCGCGGGACAAGGCCCGAACGAACCCGGACCCGCGCGACCGGCCCTATGCCGGCTACCTCTACGGGGAGCTGACGCTGGACCGCCGCACCACCAGCACGCTGGACCGGGTGAGCCTGCAGCTCGGCATGGTCGGGCCCTCGGCGCTGGCGAAGGAAAGCCAGGACCTGGTGCACAGCATCCTGGGCGACCGCCAGGCGCGTGGCTGGGGCCGGCAGTTGAAGGACGAACCGGTCTTCAACCTGGGATGGGAGCGGAACTGGCGGGTGCCGGTGGCGAATTTCGCCGGCATCGGACTGGACGCGGTGCCGACGGTCGGCTTCGCGGCCGGCACCGTCACGGTCTATGGCATGGCTGGCGCGCGACTGCGCATCGGCCAGGGCCTGGACCGCGATTTCGGCCCGGCCCGTATCCGCCCCGCCATTGCCGACGCGCCGCCGCCGGTGGGCGAGGGGCTGGGCTGGTATGTCTTCGGCGGCATCGGCGGGCGGCTGGTGGCGCATGACATGCTGATCACCGGCAACAACTGGCGCGACAGCCGCGGCGTGGACCATCGCCCATTCGTGGGCGACCTGGAGGTAGGCGCGGCGCTGATCTGGAACGGCTACCGGCTGAGCTACACCCATGTCTGGCGCAGCAAGGAATTCGTCGGCCAGCGGGACGGCTTCCGCTTCGGCTCGATCGCACTTTCGGTTGCGTTCTGAACCGGATCAAATGGCAGTGGACGGATCTGGGCTAGCATATCGACCGAATCCGCACCGGAGGACGGAGATGCCCAACACCAACCGCCTGCGCGACTTCGTCGTGGCGATGACCCGGCTGGCCGGGTCGGAGCCGGACGAGGCGACCTGGCTGCGGGAGGGAAGGGTGCTGCTCGCCGGGCTGGTGGCGCAGGACGACTGGCTGCCGGAAGAATGCGCCGAGGCCGGCCCGACCTACCGCCAGTACCTGCTGCATTGCGACCCGCTGGAGCGTTTCTGCGTGGTCAGCTTCGTCTGGGGGCCGGGGCAGCGGACACCGATCCACGACCACACCGTCTGGGGCCTGGTGGGCATGCTGCGCGGCGCGGAGAGCGCCACCATCTACGCCCATGGCGCGCCGATGCGGGTGCTGGGCAGGGAAAGGCTGGAGCCCGGCGAGGTGGCGATGGTCAGCCCCAATGCGCAGGACATCCATGTGGTGGAGAATGCCCTGCCGGACCGGCCGAGCATCAGCATCCATGTCTATGGCGGCAATATCGGCGCGGTGAAACGCCACGCCTTCGACCCGGAAACCGGCGTGCCGAAGACCTTCATCTCCGGCTACAGCAACGACGCCGTGCCCAACCTGTGGAACCGCGGCAAGGAAATGGCCGCGGCCTGATCTGCGCCGCCGGGGTGGGCGGTCAGACGTCCACCTCCTCCGCATCCAGCTTCGCCGCGTTCTCCTGGATGAAGCGGAAGCGCAGCTCCGGCTTGCGGCCCATCAGCGCATCCATCAGCTCCGCCGTGCGGGCCCTTTCCTCCGGCGGCAGGATCACCTTCAGCAGCGTGCGCTTCCTCGGGTCCATGGTGGTTTCCTTCAGGGAAGCCGGGGGCATCTCGCCCAGGCCCTTGAAGCGGCTCACCTCGACCCGGGCGTTGGCCTTGAACTCCTTCTTCAGCAGCCGCTCACGGTCCGCGTCGTCGCGGGCATAGACGCTTTTGCCATTGGCCTGCAGCCGGTAGAGCGGCGGCTGCGCCAGGAAGACGCGGCCTTCCCGCACCAGGGCCGGAAGCTCCTTGTAGAAGAAGGTCATCAGCAAGGCGGCGATATGCGCGCCGTCCACATCGGCATCGGTCATGATGACGACGCGGCCGTAGCGCAACCTCGTCAGGTCGAATTTCTCCCCCGCGCCGCAGCCCAGGGCCTCGATCAGGTCGCGCAGCTCCTGGTTCTGCCGCAGCTTGTCGGCGCTGGCACTGGCGACGTTGAGGATCTTGCCGCGGAGCGGCAGCACCGCCTGGGTCTCGCGGTCGCGCGCCTGCTTGGCGGAGCCGCCGGCAGAGTCGCCCTCCACCAGGAACAACTCCGTCCCCTCGGCGCTCTCGCGGGAGCAATCCGCCAGCTTGCCCGGCAGCCGCAGCTTGCGGGTGGCGGTCTTGCGCGGCGTGTCCTTCTGCTCGCGCCGCCGGATGCGCTCCTCCGCGCGCTCGATCGCCCAGGCGAGGAGGTTGTCCGCCGTGGCGGGGTCGCCGGCCAGCCAATGGTCGAAATGGTCGCGCAGCGCGCCTTCCACCAGCCGCGCCGCTTCCGGGCTGGTCAGCTTGTCCTTGGTCTGGCCCTGGAATTGCGGCTCCCGCACGAAGACGCTGAGCATCCCCGCCATGCCGCCGAACAGGTCCTCGGCCGTCACCGTCGCGGCAGCCTTCTGCCGCTTCAGCTCGCCATAGGCGCGCAGCCCCTTCACCAGGGCATTGCGCAGCCCTGCCTCATGCGTGCCGCCCTGCGGCGTCGGGATGGTGTTGGCGTAGGTGTTGAGGAAGCCCTCGCCCTGCTCCAGCCAGGTGATGGCCCATTCGCAGCGTCCGGCGCCTTCGGGGAAGTCGCCCTCGCCGGCGAAGGGGGCGGGGACCACGGCGGGGCGGGTCTCGATGGCCGAGGCCAGGAAGTCCGAAAGCCCGCCGGGGAAGTGCAGCACCGCGGCGGCGGGCGTCTCGTCCTTTACCAGGGAGGGGTCGCAGGACCAGCGGATCTCGACGCCACGGAACAGATAGGCCTTGGAACGGCAGAGCCTGTACAGCCGGGCGGCGCTGAATTCGTGCTTGCCGAAGATCTGCGGGTCCGGCCGGAAGCGGATGCTGGTGCCGCGGCGGTTGTGGACGGCGCCTGCGTTCTTCAGCTTCGTCACCGGCTTGCCGCGCTCATAGGCCTGGGTGACGAGCTGGCGGTCGCGCGCCACCTCCACTTCCAGCCGCTCGCTCAGCGCGTTCACCACGGAGGAGCCGACGCCATGCAGGCCGCCCGAGGTGTCATAGGCCTTGCCGCTGAATTTGCCGCCGGAATGCAGCGTGGTGAGGATCACCTCCAGCGCGCTCAGCTTGGGGAATTTCGGGTGCGGGTCGGTCGGAATGCCGCGGCCGTTGTCGCGCACGGTCAGCCAGTTGCCTGGCTCAAGCGCCACCTCGATGCGGTCGGCATGGCCGGCAACCGCCTCGTCCATGGCGTTGTCGATGATCTCGGCGGCGAGATGATGCAGGGCGTTGTCGTCCGTGCCGCCGATATACATGCCGGGGCGCCGCCGGACGGGCTCCAGCCCCTCCAGCACCTCGATATCCTTGGCGGAGTAGGAGGCGGCCTCGCTCGCTCCGCCCTTCGGGGGCCGCCGGCCGCCGAACAGATCGTTCATGTCTTGTTCCCCTGAGGGCACTGAAACTAGCCTCCGCCGGGTCCTGATACAACCTTCACGGGCGAGTCGTTGCGGTCCGGTTCAGCGCAGGAAGCGCTTTTCCACCCCGCGCATCCAGGCATCCCCCTGAAGCTCGAACACTTCCTGAACGCTGGCGATCTCCCCTTCCACCCCGGCGATGCCCCGCTCCCGCCGGATGCGGGCGAAGGTGGCGCGCATGGCGGCGACCGCGGCGCGGATGGCGTGATTGCCGCAGATGACGAGCCCGACCTTGCCGAGCGCGGCGATCGCCGCCTCGTCCAATTGCGGGTAGCTGGTGGGTACCAGCACCAGGGGCACGCGGCCGGACCAGGCCTGGCAGAAGGCGAGGATCTCCTCCGGCGTCTTCTGCTTGCTGTGGATCAGCACGGCGTCGGCGCCGGCCTCGGCATAGGCTTCGGCCCGGCGCAGCGCCTCCTCCTGGCCCAGGCCGGCGATCAGCGCCTCGGTCCGCGCCACCACCAGCATGCCGGAACTGCCCCGGCCCTCCAGCGCCGCTTCGATCTTGCCCTGGAATTCCGCCACGGGGACCAGATGCTGCCGGCCGTCGGCGCGCAGGCTGCTGTCCTTGGGGAAGGTCTTGTCCTCCATCACCACGGCGGCGGCGGCGGCGGCGGCGAATTGCGGGACGATGTAGCGGACCGTGACGGCATTGCCGAAACCGGTGTCGATATCCGCCACCACTGGGATGCCCACCGTGGCGGCCATGGCCCGCACGCTTTCAAGCTGGGTGCCGAGGGAGAGGATATTGGCATCCGGCACGGCATGCAGGGCGGAAAGCTCAAAGCCGCTCGCCCAGATGGCATCGAAGCCGGCCTCCTCGGCCAGCTTCGCGGAAAGGGGGCTGTGCGCCGCCATGGCCACGGCCGGGCGGGCGGGGTTCAGCGCCTCGCGCAGGATGGTGGCGGTGCTCTTCATGGCGGCGGCTTCCCTGGTTCCTCCCCGGCTGGATAGCCGGGGAGGAGCGCCCGGAAAACCGTTCGCGGACGCGCCGGATCAGGGCGCCTTGTCATGCGGCAGATGCGCTTCGAGCATCCACAGCATCTTGTCGGTGGCGCGGGACTGCTCGGTCAGCAGGTCGGCGGTATCGGCATCACCGGCCTCGTCAGTCTGGCCGATGCCTTCGCGCAGCGCCTTGGCCACCTGCGCGTAGCGGTCGGCCAACGCCTGGACATGGTCCATGCCGGCATAGAGGTCGGTGGGGTAGGGCGGCAGCCGCGTCCCCTGGGCCAGCACCTGGGTGGTGCCGCAGGCCGTCCCGCCGAGCTGGACGATGCGCTCGGCCAAGTCGTCGGTGGCGGTGGCAAGGGCGGTGTAGAATTCCTCGAAAAGCCGGTGCAGCTCGCCGAAATGCGGGCCCTTCACGTTCCAATGCGCCTGGCGGGTAGCGTTGTAGAGATCCACCGCATCCACCAGACAGGCCTGCAGCACCCCGATCGAGACTTGCTTGGCGTTGGTCGGAACATCGTTGCGGGTGGGCAGGGTGCGGGCTGATTTCTCGGCGGTCTTGGCCATCAGGACTCTCCTTTTCTGGTTGCAACCATTGATATGGCGACGGGCGCCGGCAGTGCATCCCCTTGGCCGTCGCATGGCTGGCATGGTGCCGTTGCGGAAGCGCCGGCCCTGCCCGCAGGGCGCATGACGAATGCGTGAGTCCCGGCCTTCAGGGCAGCAGGTTGAGGTAGCGCGCCGCCTCCGGTGGGCCCTCGCCCTCCTGCATCGCGGCGGCGCGGGCGAGCACCGTGCGGTCGGCCTCCGTCAGCCTGCCGCCCTCACGCAGATGCTCGGTCCAGTTCTCCACCGCCCATAGTTCGGCAAAGCGTTCGGGGTGCGCGACATCGGCATAGAGGCGCCAGACCACGGCGCCGGTGCGCAGCCGCACCAGGCGCACCTGCTTCATCACCGCCAGGAATTCCACCCGGCGGGCGGGGTCGATGCGGTAGCGCACCACCTCCAGCACCCGGCCGCTGTCTCCGCCCAGCAGGGCCTGCAACTCGGCCGCGGGGGCCTCCGGGGTGGGCAAGGGGCCGGTATGGGGG
>JAEWCI010000265.1 GCA_023390705.1 Pseudomonadota bacterium | reverse complement strand
GGGGCAGCCAAGGCACAGGCCATTGCCGCGAGCAGGCTGCGGCGGTGTTCGATCATGTGGTCCTCCCGGTCTTCCTTGATGCGTGAGGCTACCGGCACGATGCCACCGCGCGCCAGAGTACGGTGTTTGACAGGGCAGTACCCGCCATGCACCATGACTGAAAATACATAATCGGGAGGAAGCGATGACCAGCCGCCTGCGACTGGACCGACGTGCCTTCGGAACCCTGGCGATGGCTGGCCTGCTGGCGCCAGGCACGCTGCGCGCCGCGCCCGCCGCCGGCGCCTCTCCGCATGAGCAACGCCTCTACGAAGCCGCGCGCAGCCGCAACGAGCAGGCGACCTGGTACGTCAGCCACTACACCAGCGCCACCGCGGAGCAGCTCGGCCGCGCCTTCGAGGAAACCTACCCTGGCGTGAAGGTGAATGTCGTCCGCACCACCGCGCAGGTCGCCTACCAGCGGCTGAGCCAGGACATGCGCGCGCGGGTCGCCAATTGCGACGTCTTCAGCTCCACCGACATGGGCCACATGATCGCGCTGAAGGCCGATGGCCAGTTCGAGCGCTACAAGCCGGAGAACGCCGTCCATCTCTTCGAGGCGTTCCGCAACATCGACCCGGAGGACTACTACCACACCACCGCCGCCGGCACCGTGCTGCTGACCTACAACAACAGCAAGGTGAAGGCGGAGGAAGCGCCGCGCAAATGGACCGACCTGCTGGATGACAAGTGGCGCAACCGCATCGCCGTCGGCCACCCCAGCTATTCCGGCTATGTCGGCACCTGGGTGGTGGCGATGCGGAAGCTGTACGGCTGGGACTATTTCCGCAAGCTGGAGAAGAACCGGCCGCAGATCGGCCGTTCGATCAACGACACCGTCACCATGCTGAATTCCGGCGAGCGCTGGGTGGCTGCGGGGCCGGGGGCGACCACGCTGAACAATGCCCACCGTGGCAACCCGCTCTCCATCGTCTATCCGGAGGACGGCACGCTGCTGATGATCTCGCCGACCGGCATCCTGAAGAATTCGCGCAATCCCAACGCTGCCAAGCTCTACGTCGAATTCCTGCTGGGCAAGCGGGCGAACGAGATCCATGCCGCGAATTTCAGCGACACCACCCGGCCGGATGTCGCGCCCTATCCCGGGGCGCAGGACCTGAACAAGGTGAAGGTCATCCGCCCGACCGATGCCGAGATCGAGAGAGGCATACCGGAGGTCAAGGAACTCTGGCGCGAAACCTTCGGGGTCTAGCGCCATGACCCACCCCGACCGGAAGGCCCGGCGATGAGCAGCACGGCCACCACGCCGGGCGAAGGCGCCCGTCCCGCCACCACCGGCCGGCTCGGCCACCGCCTGCGCGCCCTGGAGCCGGCGACGCTGCTCTGGCTCGCGCTGATCGCCGTGCTGTTCCTGCTGGTGGTCTGGCCGGTGGGGGAGATGCTGGTCAACAGCTTCCGCGCCTCGCGCGGCGGCGGCTTCACGCTGGACAACTACGCCACCGCCTATGGCCGCGCGCGCTACCTGGAGGCGATCGGCCATTCGCTGCTGCTGGGCCTGGCAAGCGCCGCGATCTGCGTCGTGCTGGCGGTGCCGATGGCCTGGGCCTGTTCGCGCACCGACATGCCCGGCCGCGGCTTCGCCTGGCTCACCGTGCTGGCCGCCTTCATCATCCCGCCCTATCTCGGCGCGGTCGGCTGGATCCTGCTGGCCGGGCCGAATTCGGGCTGGATCAACCAGGTCTGGGCGGCGCTGACCGGGGCCGAGGACAGCCTGGTCAATGTCTACAGCTTCTGGGGGCTGGCGGTCGTCATCGCGCTGCACTCCTATCCCTTCATCTTCATCTTCGCCAAATCGGCGCTGGACCTGGTTTCGTCCGAGATGGAGGATGCCGCCAACATCCTCGGCGCCGGCACCTGGATGACCACGCTGCGCGTCACCCTGCCGCTGGTCTGGCCGACCATCCTGGCCGGCATCATCCTGGTCTTCCTGGAAACCATCGCGCTGTTCGGCACGCCGGCCATCATCGGCATCCCGGCGCGGATCAACGTGGTCACCACCCAGCTCTGGCAGTTCTTCGAGGCGCCGGTGCGGGCGGAGGTGGCGGCAGCCTATGCCATGCCGCTGCTGCTCATCACCGCCTCGCTCATCGGCGTGCAGCGGCTGGTGCTGGCGCGCAAGGGCTATGTCTCGCAGACCGGCAAGGGGGGAGAGCGGCGGCTGATCGCGCTCGGCCCCTGGCGCTGGGTGCTGTTCGGCTGGACCGCCCTGGTCTGCCTGCTTTCGGTCGCGGCGCCGATGGTGGCGCTGGTGCAGGCCTCCTTCTCGCGCGCCTGGGGCCGCGGCTTCTCGCTCGATAACCTGACGCTGCGCAACTACCAGTATCTGCTGTTCGAGCATGACGCCGCCTGGGGCGCGGTGGTGAACACCTTCGTCTTCTCCGCGGCCTCGGCCACCCTGGCCATCGGCATCGCGCTGGCCATCGCCTATGTGGTGAAGCGGCAGTTGCTGCCCTTCGGCACGGCGCTGGCCTTCCTCTGCATGGCGCCCTTCGTCATTCCCGGCATCGTCATGGCCATCGGCTTCTACGCCGCCTATGCCGGGCCGCCGCTGGCGCTCTACGGCACGGGGCTGATGATGGTGCTGGCCTTCACCTCGCGCTTCCTGCCCATCGCCTATGCCAACGGCGCGGCGGGTATGCAGATGATCCATCCGGAGATGGAGGAGGCGGTGCGCATCCTGGGCGGCGGGCGGCTGCAGGCCATCCGCAGCGTCGTCGTGCCGCTGCTGAAGAAGGCGTTGCTGGGCGGCTGGCTGCTGGTCTTCATCCTGGCAACGCGGGAGCTTTCGGCGGCGATCTTCCTGGTCGGGCCGAACACCCGCACCATTTCCGTGCTGCTCTACGACCTCAGCGAGGAAGGCAATCTCGAAGTGCTGTCGGCGCTCGGCGGCATCCTGCTGGTCGTCACCCTGGTCTTCGTCGGCATCGGCATGAAGCTGATCGGCCGCGACTTCATGCTGCGGAGGGAGTGATATTGTCCAAGCTCGTCCTGCGGAACCTGCACCGCCGCTTCGGCAACACGGCGGCGGTGGATGGCGTGGACCTGACGCTGAAGGAGGGGGAGTTCGTCTCCCTGCTCGGCCCGTCCGGCTGCGGCAAGACCACCACGCTGCGCATGATTGCCGGCTTCATCCCGCCCAGCGAAGGCTCGATCGAGATGGATGGGGAGTTGCTCTCCTCCCCCACCGCGGTCACGCCGCCGGAGCGGCGGCGGATGTCCATGATCTTCCAGAGCTATGCCATCTGGCCGAACATGACCGTGGCACAGAACGTCGCCTTCGGCCTGAAGCTGCGCAAGCTCCCGGCCGAGGAGGTCAACCGCCGCACCAACGAGATCCTGGAGGTGGTGCAGATGGATCACCTCGCCGGCCGCTACCCGGCGGAGCTTTCCGGCGGCCAGCAGCAGCGCGTGGCGCTGGCCCGCGCCATCGTGGTGAAGCCCTCCGTCCTGCTGCTGGACGAGCCGCTATCCAATCTCGATGCCAATCTGCGGGAGGAGATGCGCTTCGAGATCCGCCGGCTGCACGACGAGTTCCGCATCACCACCGTCTATGTCACCCATGACCAGGCGGAGGCGATGGTCACCTCCGACCGCGTGGCGGTGATGAATGCCGGCAGGATCGAGCAGGTGGACGACCCCTTCTCGCTCTATAACCGGCCACGGACGCGCTTCGTCGCCGGCTTCATTGGCCGCACCAACTTCCTGGAGGCCCGGGTCGAGGGCCAGAAGCTGGCGCTGGATGGCTTCGCCCTGCCGGCCGGCGTGCTCAACGGCCATGCCGCGACGGCGGATGGCCGCGTCCTGCTCTCGGTCCGGCCGCAGAGCATCAGCCTGCATCCGGCCATGCCGGCGGATGGCGGGGCGGAACTGGCGGTGCCGGCGCGCATCCTGGAATGCGCCTATCTCGGCGAGCACTGGGACTACGTGGTGGCGCCGCACAACAGCGGCACCAGGCTGCGGGTCACCGCGCCGCCCACGCACCGGCACCAGCCCGGGGATGCGATCTGGCTCCGCTTCGACCCGGCGCAGATCGTCGCCATCGACTGAACCACCCGGCGGGCCGGGGCCGCATGGCCCGCGGCCTGCATGGCAGGCCGTGATGCCGGCCCAGGTTCCCGCGGCATCGGTGGCCCGGGGGTTCAATTCCTGCCCTCGGCATTGTACTTCCCCCGTCCATCTGCCGGGCGAGGCCCGGCCACCGATTCCGGGACAAGTCCAGGATGACCTACACAGGACCCGCCTTCCTCCGCTGGCGGAATGGCAACGCGCCAGCCCCGATGCTTGAGCGCTTCGACTCGCTGGACGAGGCCCTCGACGCCGTCGAGGCCCGCTGGGCGGAACTGCAGCACCAGGCGCCGCAGATCCTCGACACGCGGCGCGTGCTGCTGGCCAGCACCGAAGACCTGCGGAAGATGATGGAAGCCGAGGCCGAATAGAGCTTCACGTCGGGCAGCATCACCCAGCGGCCCGGAGAATGCGGCAATACAACAAGCTGCAGCGGTTGAAGTGGGCGCAAGCAAACGGAAACCGCTCCAGCCCTGGCTACCTCCTGGCGTATCGCCACCGCCTTCCGCGTGAATTCGGGCGGAGCTGCGGGCAAGCTGCGCCGCCTACCAGGAAAGCTTGCCCTGCCCCGGGCGTGGCGGCCCGGCCCGTCGCGCCAGTTCCTGCGCCACGGCCTTCACCACGGCCAGTTGCTCCGGCGGCAGGTCGGCCAGGGCCTCCTGCTCGAATTGGCGGGCTGCGGCACAGAGCCCTTCCGCAAGCTTGCGGCCACCGGGGGTAAGGCTGACCAGCACCACCCTGCGATCCCGGCGGGCCGGCTCACGGCGAAGCAGCCCGTCCGCCTCCATCCGCTGCAGCAATTTGCTCATGGTGGGCTGCAGGGTCATGCAGGTTTCGCTGAGCCCGTTGACCGTATCCTTGCCGTCCTGGTCCGAAAGCGCGGCCAGGGTGCGCCACACCGGCACCGCCAGGCCGGTCCTGTCGAGGTGGTCATGCAGCCGTTCGGAGATATGCCCGGCGGCCCGCGCCAGGAGATACGGGAGGTAGTCGTCCAGGAAGCCGGGCGAAGCCGGATCCGTCTGGGGTTGGGCCATGAACTCGTCCCCGACAGCAAGAGATGCCACATTATTGCGACAATCCATGAGCCTAATCCGACCGCAAGGCTGCGCACGCGACTTACCCGTTACGTAACTTTCTTATGATCCCGGCAGATTTTCTGGCGGCAAGGGAAAAGGCCGGCCGACGAAAATCGGTTGCCTTGACAGGGAGTTACTGACGGATTCGTGAAAAAACATATTGTATACCTCTCCATTTCGTGTAATGACGCCCCCGCCGGCGCGCCGCCGGCATCCTTGCCGATCGCGGAGTTATTCCATGGCCAATGTCGTCCGCCTGAAGGTCAAGCCTGTGCAGGATCTGGACATCGCCACCCTTTGTGGCCGCCTTGCCGACCTCGAAGGGGCGAGCAGCCCGGATGAGGCCACCATGGACGCCATCGCCGAAGCCGAGCAGACGGTCCTTCAGGCTCTCGTCCGGACCCGCTGCGGCAGCCTCGTGGAACTGGCACAGAAGATCGCCGCCATCAGCCGCCGGGCACAGGCCGCCGATGGCTTCCTCGGCGAAGGCGAACTCGCGGTACTTGATTCGGTAACCGAGGAACTCCGGCACTTCGGCAGGGCCGTCGCCTTCGGCTGAGCCCGGCCGCGCCGCGCCCGGGCAGCTCCGGGCGCGCCAGGAAAGTGCAACCATGGGTCTGAAACCAAACCGCGACCGCACGGTTGATTACGCAGCGTCAGACTGCCGGCAGGCGATACCCCCGTCGCCGCGGCAGGCTGGACTGATGGTGGCAACATGCGCGGTATCACTGTGGCGGCGGTGGTCCTGTTGGTCCTCGCCGGCATCGCCACTGGTTTTGGCTTGAGGCCGGAAGCCAGCACCCCGTCACCGGCGCCTGGCATCACCGATGCCGCCATCACCGAAGCCGCGACCCGGGCGGTGCAGGCCCGCTTGCCGCAACGCCAGGAACCGCTCTGGGACCAGCTCAGCCTCTTCCGCTTCGGCCCCGAGGATGAGCGGGCGCTCTGCGGCCGGTTCCGCACCGCGCCAGAGGCCGCGCCGCAGGAATTCGTCGCCCGCATCCTGCTGCCGCGCACCCAGGCCCGCCGCGCCACCGGCGAAGGCGCCCGTCTGCTGGTGGTGATGGAAGCAGGGCCCGGCGTGCAGCTTGCCTCCTACAACGCCACCGGTCGTTATTGCCGGGAAGCGGGTGAGCCCGACCCCGTCCAGCAGGTCGCCGCGGATTCCAGTCGCCACGCCAGCGGCGCCCCCGAAGCGGCCAAGCCGGCGGAATCCAGCCCGCCGCCCATGCCGCAGGCGGTGGTGCGCAGCCCGGCCCGGCTGAGGGAATCCGGGCATGGCAGCGCCGCCGTCCTGCGCATTGCCCAGCAGGGCGAGGCATTCCGGGTTTTCGCCTTCGGCCCCGGGGGCTGGCTGCAGGTTGGCGATGACGCGCCGCGGGGCTGGATCCATGGCAGCCTGCTGGAAGTGCGGCGCTGATCCTGACGGCCGTTGATGCTGACCCACCAACGGCACCCTCGATCACCGGGCGATTTGCTCCACAAAGCCTGGTGACGCCGCGTCACGCGGTTCCGCGCGCCGGACGGCTCATGCGGTTCCGCGCGATTGGCGGCGCCCATCCGGGCGCCCGGCAAGAAGGGAACATCCAGGCCGCTGATATGGACCGCCAGGGGCCGGCCCCCAGCCAGCGAGGGCCGGATCAGTGCCGGTCGCCATGAAACCTGGCCGCGCGCCCGACCTGCGGGACAGGCGCCCCAGGCA
>JAEWCI010000301.1 GCA_023390705.1 Pseudomonadota bacterium | reverse complement strand
GCCCGCCACCGTGGCGCTGCGCGTGGCGCTGTCGCCGATCTGCACAGTGCCGCCGCCGGCCGCTCCGCTGGCGTTGAGGCGCGCCGCGGTGGTGACCGTAACATCGCCGCTTGCCGTCGCGCGGATGCTGCCGCCCGCCTGGCCATGGCGGCCGCGGGCTACAACCCGGCCGCCGATCTCGGCGCTGCCTCCCTCGGCGCGCAGCACCACTCGGCCACGCTGGCCCTCGGCAGTGGTGTTGGCGCGGATGGTGCCGGTATTGCGCACCGTGACATCGCTGCCGGTGCGGCGGACCAGATCCTCTACCAGGCCGCTGGCGGCATGCGCGGAAATCTGCACGCTTCCGCCCTGGGCGCTGATCACGCCGGAATTGGTCACCAGGGCCGTGCTGCCATCCGGCGCCTGCCGCACCGCCTGGGTCACATCAATGGAAAGCAGGCCGTCTCCGGCGAGATCCAGGTTGTAGGTTTCCGCCCCGGCCAGCGCCACCCGGCCCAGCCGGGCATTGATGGTGCCGGTATTGCCGACACGTGGCCCGACCAGCGCCACCAGGCCGCGATCGGCGACGCGGATGTCGCCATGGTTCTCCACCCTGGCGCCCGGACGGGGCGCCTGGTCGAAGATCATGTTCCCGGCCATGAAGTTCTGGTTGGTGATGCCGGCGGCACTGGCGATCAGGCTGCCGACATTCACCTGCGAACCCTGGGCGAAGACCACGCCGGACTGGTTGACGATGGCAACGCCGCCATTGGCGGTGATGCTGCCGGCAATCACCGAGGGGTCCGGCGTGTTGACCCGGTTCAGCGTCCAGGCCTGGGCATTCGGCTGGACGAAGGTCACGCCATGGTTGCGGCCGACATTGAAGCTCTGCCAGTCCACCACGCCACGCTGGGTGGTCTGGGTGACGGTGGTGGCGGCTGCGGTCTGGTTGATGACGGCGCTGCCTGCGGTCACCCTGCCGCCAGTCGGGGCGGTGTTCGCGGCAAGGCTGGAAAGACTCTGCGCCAGGGCAGCGCCGGATGCCGGCAGCAGCGCGGTCGTGCCAAGCAGCCAGGCCCGCAGGAGCCGCGTGGAAATGCTGGACGTAGCGGCCATCAACCCATCTCCCCATCGCGCCCGGTGCCGGCGGGCGGTTGCCGGCTGGCGCGGAAGTCGTTCATGAGCGGTACCGAGGTCAGAAGCGGACCAGGGTGCGGAAGATCACCTGCGTGTCGCGCAGCCTGTCGGTACCCACGCCATCCGGCTGGCGGGTCACCCGGTGCACCCCTTCGAGGTCGAATTGCACGGCGTCGCTGACCACGTAGCGGACACCGCCGCCCCAGGAGGACAGCCGCCGGTCGGGATCGGTGCGCAGATTTTCGAAGGCCCGGCCGATGTCGCGGAAGAAGTAGAATTGCGCGCTGTGCCGGTTGTTGCCGAGCATCGGCTCGGTCGGAACCTCGAAGGTGGTGTCGAACTGCAATTCGAAGGAGGCGGCCCAGGCGCTGTCACCGGTCACCTGGCCGGCGTAGAAGCCGCGGCCCAGCCTTGCGCCGCCAAGATAGAATTTCTCGGATTGCGGCAGGACATCATTGGTCCACTGGCCGGCGACCGTGGCCTGGATGTTGAACATCGCCCCCTCGAAGGGCGAGAACAGCGGCTGTGTGCGCTGCAGCTCCCCGGTCAGCTTGGTGAAGCCGAAATTCTCGCTGCCGCGCCGTCCCGTCTCCGGGGAGCCGCTCCTGGTGCCGCCGAACAGGCCGATGCCGTGGTGCAGCCGGAAATTGCCGATGGTGGTCGCCGCCGGCAGGAAGGGGATGGTGCTCTCCAGCACCTGGCCTTCCGTGCCGAAGCGCAGCGTCCGCACCTGGTCGCGGCTGGCCCGTGCCCGCGCCGCGCCGTCGCCGGTGAAGATGGTGCTGTCGAACAGGTCCAGCCCGCCCGTCAGGTAGAGGTTGATCGGCCGGCTGCGAATCACCGGGTAGGTCAGCAGGGCACCGCCAACCTGGCTCTCGCCCGTGTAGTTCAACTGCCGCAGCGACCCGGAAGGCCGGGTCACGCCGGTGCCGCCATACACCTTCAGCCGCAGGCCCGACCCGCCGATGAAGGCTTCCACCGAGCCCTGGCCGAACCATTGAGTGCTGTTCTGCGCGCCGAACAGCGAGAATTCGGTCCGCTCGCCATATTCGGTGACCGAGTTGATGCCGGCCACCAGCAGCCCCTGCCAGGGACCGACGAAGCGGGAGCCGCGGTTGTCCAGGTTGAAGTAGCCGCTGTACCAGCGCCGCTCCACCTGGGCGACCAGTTGCAGCGCGCCCGGCTCGCTCTGCAGCGGCCGCAGCGTGCCGCGCACCGTCACGCCCGGCACGTCGGAAGCCAGCAGCAGCGCCCGCTCGATCGCCGCGGTGGAGATCGGGCGCTGGCCAACGACGCGGTTGAGGAAGCGCAGCACCTGGGTGCCCGCGGGGCCGATATCGCCCTCCAGCCTGACCTCGGCAACGAAGCCTTCGGTGACATGGAAGACCAGGTCGGCCCCGCCCCCGGCCCGCGGGGTGAGGCCGGCATTGACCGAGGCGAAGGGATAGCCGCTGTCGCGATAGGCGCGCAGGATGCCGAGCCGGGCTTCCTCGATGCGCGCCAGCGGCACCTGCGTCCCGGCCAGCCCGGCCAGCACCGGAGCCAGCCTGTCATCGGGCACCGCCTCGTTGCCCTGCACGGTCACGCCTTCCAGCCTGACCTCGGCGGAGGCGCCCGGCCCGGTCTGCTCACGCAGTGGGGGACCTTCCAGATTGGGAGCGAGCCTGACCGGTGGCCTGGGTGCCAGTCTTTCGACTGGGTTGAGAACCGGCGGCGGCGAAACGGCCTGGGCAAGCCCAAGGCCCGGAGCCCAGAGCGGCGCGGCCCCGAGGATAACGCGAAACAGCTTCATGCCGGCAGCAATCTCGTAATGCGAGTTGAGCCGATCCTATCCAATAAGTTGCGATTCAGAACTAGTTATTCAGGCATAAATCGTTTCGTTTTTTGGATGTGGCCATTGCGCCACAAACCACGCCTCGATGTGGGGATTTGCAACCGAACCCGTATCAGCGCGGGATCAGTGCCAGCGGGAAGCCGCGAAGGTCGCGCTGGGCGGTGCGGAACACCGCGTCCTGCCGGTGCTGCTTCTGCGCGGCCAACTGCGGCACCCGGCGCATGACGAATTCGCCCAGGGCCAGAGCGCTGATCCGCCCTTCGCCGTCCACCGCGGCGCGGCCGCCCAACCCCTCACGCACCGCATAGGCGAACACGCCATTGCGGTCGTCGTAGCTGTCCAGTGCCTCCTGCACCGAGGTGGAGGCCGCCAGGAGGAAGCGGCCGGTCTCGTTCCCCAGGGCGGAGAGGCTGTCCATGGTGAGTTGCCCGGCATGGCAGGTGTCAACGAAAAGGAAGCCGTCGCGGGCGCGGATGCGTGCCAGGGCGGCGACCAACACCTCATCCTCCAGCGCCTGCGGCCGCAGCGCCGCCCAGGAGGAGACATCGCGGACATCCGCAGGCAGGAACAGGAAGCGGCGGTCTGCCTCGGTGCGCAGCCCGTGCCCGGCGAGATAGAGCACAAAGGTGTCCTCTGGCCGCGCGCGGGCAGCGATGCCGGCAAGCGCCTCCAGGATGCCGGCGCGGGTGGCCTGGGCGTCGGTCAGCAGGGTTACGGACACCTCCCGGTAAAGCCCGGTCGCGCCAAGCCGCAGGGTCTCGGCCACGCTGCGGGCATCCGCCACGGCGAAGCGCAGATTGAGCGAAGGCTGGGCATAGTGGTCCACGCCCACCGCCAGGACCAGCAAGCGGCCGGCGCCCTCCGGCGCGGCGGGCTCGCCCTCCCGCCGCAACTCCAGCCCCGGGCCCTCGGTGAAGAGGCCGCGGTCATCGGCGTAGAGTCTCGTCCCCAGCCGATTGGGCCCAGGGTCGAGCGGCACGTCCACCGTGACCTCATGGCCCTGGGCGACGGCGCGGGCGGCGATCCGGTCATTCACCAGCACGTCCAGCGGGCCGAGGCCAAGGCCGCGTTCCTGCACCGAGAAGCCGAGCCGCATGGCGCTGGCACCGGCCGGCAGGGTCAGGCTCGGCGCCCAGGTGACGGGCTGGCAGGCGCCATCGGCCAGTACCACGCAGGCGGCACTGGCCCGCAGCAGCGGCAGGCGGCCGATCCTGCCCCGCACATCGCCGAGCTCGGCCAGCCGCGCCTGGGCCGGCGCCGCATCCCCGGTGGCCCGGGCGCGCGTCTCGGCCGGCGCGTAGAGCGCCCTGTACGCCTGCTGGAAGCTGGCCCATTCCGGGGTCTGGGCGCGGCCATTGTTGAGGTGGACGCCGACCAGCTCCTGCCCGCCGGCCGGCGAATGGTCGAACAGCCCTTCCGGTGTCCACAGCACCCAGCGGCGGCCATCGGCATGGGGGAAGAGCGCGGCGCGCTCACGCAGGCCCTCGCCCGGCACCGGCGCGTACCAACGCAGCGTGCCGTCGCCCAGCGCGGCCGCCACCACACCGTTCGGCGCCATGGCAAGGCCCCAGGCAGCACCGGGCAGCGGCACGGCATCGAGCGGCCTCCCGGCGGCGTCGAACACCCGCAGATGCGTGTCGGTGCCAAGGATGAAGCCATCCTCGCGCGGCAGCAGGGCCAGGCTGCGGGAGAACTCCCCCCGGCCCAGCGCCAGCGCCATGCGGCCCAGCCGCGGCCGGTTGCCGTTTCGCCAGTCCTGCACCGGAAGGCGCGGCGCAGCGGTGCGGGCGGTGAGGAATCCGGCCGGTTCGGGGGCTGGCTCCAGCCGGCCATGGGCGGCGTCGAAGAGCAGCGCCGGACCTTCCGCCCGCAGGCGGAAGCGCAGCCTGGTGCCGTCCTCGCTGATGCCGAGGGAGCCGCCGGTGCTGCGGAAATCCCCGGTGGCCGGCTGCGGCGCGCGCGGCAGGCCGCCATCCGGCGCCAGCCTGCCCCAGCCAGGATCGGCCGCGGCATAGGCCAGCCCGCCC
>JAEWCI010000261.1 GCA_023390705.1 Pseudomonadota bacterium | reverse complement strand
CCTCTGGGCCGAGACGCCCGCCACGACGGAGGAAATGATGATCCAGACCACGCGGGCGCCTACCCGTGCTGCTGGCGGTACTCGGGTGCCGCCGGCATGAACGGGGTGCCGTGGCGGCTGCCCTCCGCCGGCTTGGCCCGCCGTTCACTACTGGCCCTGGCCGCGGCAGGTGCCGTGGTGCCGGCCGCGCGTGGCCAGGGCAGCGCGGATGCCCGCTACCCCTCCCGTCCGGTCCGGCTGATCACCCCTTTCGCGCCCGGCGGCAGCACGGACATCACCGGCCGTCTCATCACCCAGCGGATGAGTGTGCTCGCCGGCGAGCAATTCATCGTCGAGAACCGCGGCGGTGCCGGCGGCGACCTTGCCATGATGGCGGCCATCGCTTCGCCGCCGGATGGCTACACGCTGGTGATGGGCGGCGATGCCTGGCAGGTGCGCGGCCCGGTGCTGCGCAGCCAGATGCCCTATGACCCGGACCGGGCGCTGACCGCCATCGCGCGCTTCGTCATCACCTGGTCGGTGCTCGCCGTTCATGCCGGGACCAGGGCGCGCAGCCTGGCGGAATTCGCCGATGAACTGCGCGCGCGCCGCGGGGCGGTGAGCTACGGCTCGGCGGGGCCCGGCACGCTTTCGCATGTGCTGGCGGAACTCTTCGCCCGGCAGATCGGGGTGGAGGCGGAGCACATCCCCTATCGCGGCTCCTCCCTGGCCCTGCAGGACCTCGCCGCGGGGCGGCTGCAATACATGTGCCCCGCCGCCGGCGGCCTGCTGCCGGTGCTGACCGGGCCGGATGTGCGGGTGCTGGCGGTGACCGGCGACCGCCGCCAGCCGGCCTTGCCCGATGTGCCGACGATTGCCGAGGCCGGCATGCCGGAACTGGATATCAACACCTGGTACGGCGCCTTCGCCCCTGCCGGCACGCCGCCCGCGATCATCGCCCGGCTCTCGGGGCTGATCGGCGGTGCGCTGGAGGATGCCGAGGTCAGCCGCCGGCTCGATGAGCAGGGGGTGACCCCCGCCTATCTCCCGACCGCCCCCTTCGGCGCGTTCATCGCCAGCCAGAAGGAGCTTTGGCGCGGCATCGCGGCCCGCACCGGGCTGCGTCTCTGATCAGGGAGGCAACAGGATGAGCGGCCCGCCGGGCGAACCGGTCCACACCGCGCCCAAGGGGCAAGGCCAGGGGGATGCGGCGTGCCGGAGACTGGCCGCATGTGCCCGATGCCGGCGGGATCGCCGGGACCCACCGGGCCCGCACGCCACGGGAACCATGAAGCCGCGCCCAGTGCCGGCAGTAGGAGAAGACAGATGAACGTCGTCAGCCAAATTCCCCTGCGCCCCGTCTCGGGGCCCCAGGTCTGGTACGGGGCGGAGATGACCAGGCGCACGGACTGGATCCGCCCGCTCTCGCCCGCCGAGATCGCGGAGCTGGAAGCGGCGGTGCAGCGGCTCGATGCCACGGGCATCGACATCGCCGATATCCGCGCCGAGGACTTCCCGGTGCCCGGGCTGAAGCCCCTGCTCGACCAGACGCGCAACGCCGTGCTGCATGGCACCGGCTTCATCCTGATCCGCGGCGTGCCGGTGGAGCGCTGGACCAACCGGCAATGCGCCATCGCCTATTTCGGCCTCGGCGTGCATCTGGGCGAGCCGGTGTCGCAGAACGCCGCCGGCCATATCCTGGGGCATGTCAAGGATATCGGCATGGACTACGCCAAGCCGACGCATCGCGGCTACCAGACCGCGGCGCGGCTGCCCTACCATACGGATTCCTCCGACATCGTCGGGCTGCTCTGCCTCAAGCCCTCGAAGTCGGGCGGGCTGTCCACCATCGCCAGTTCTTCGGCCATCTACAACGAGATGCTGAAGCGCCGCCCGGACCTGGTGGCCGAACTGGTGAAGCCGGTCTATCGCGACCGGCGGGGCGAGGTGCCGGCGGGCGCCGAGGAATGGTACGCGGTGCCGGTGTTCAACCCGATGCCCAATGGCGGGCTGGTCACCACCTATGTCCGCAGCGCCATGAGCAAGGCGCAGCGCTTCCCCGAAGTGCCGCGCCTGACGCCGGAGATCGAGGCGGCCTGCGACCTGCTGGACCAGTTGGCGAATGACCCGGCCATCCATCTCAACATGGAATTCCGCCCCGGCGACATCCAGCTCCTGAACAACCACTGGATCCTGCATTCCCGCACCGCCTTCGAGGACTTCCCCGAACCCGAGAAGCGGCGGCACCTCTACCGCCTGTGGCTGGCCTGCGAGGATGGGCCCGATCTGCCCGAGGTCTATACCCGCGCCTGGCAGGGCGCGACGGCAAAGGGCCGGCCGGCCGGCATCCGCGTGCCGGGCGTGCCGCTCAACGCGCCGCTCGACGCGCAGTAGCGCATCCGGCACGGCAGTCAGGCGCAGGGGAGGGGGCCACGGCCATGAAGCATCTCACGCGGCGGTCCATGCTGGCGGGTGGATGCCTGCTGCCGCTGGCCCTGCGCGCCCAGCCTGCATGGCCGGTGCGCCCCATCCGCCTGATCGTGCCCTATGCGGCAGGCGGGACCACGGATGTGATGGCGCGGCTGGTGGGCGACGGGCTGGCGCGGCGCCTGCAGCAGCCCGTCGTCGTGGAGAACCGTGGCGGTGCCGGCGCCACCATCGGTGCCGCCGCGGTCGCGCAATCCGCCCCGGATGGCTACACGCTGGGGATGAGCAATTCCGGCTCGCACGGGGTTTCGCCGCATATCTACCCGAACCCCGGCTATGACGCATTGCAGGACTTCACCCATGTCGCGCTGATCGCCCGCACCCCGCATGCGCTGCTGGTGAACAAGGACCATCCTGCCCGCACGCTGCAGGATTTCCTGCGGCTTGCCCGGGCGGAAGGCGAGATGCGCTTCGCCGTGGCGGGGATCGGTGCCTCCTCCCATCTGCTCGGCGTGCGGCTTGCCATGCTGGCCGGGGTGAGGGTGGAGCCGGTGGCCTATCGCGGCGCCGGCCCGGCCGCCAGCGACGTGATCGCGGGCGTGCTGCCGGCGATGTTCGACAGCGTGCCCTCGGGGGCCGGCCATGTCCGGTCCGGGGCCTTGCGGGCCCTTGCGGTCAGTGGCGAAGAACGCTCTCCGGTCATGCCGGAGGTACCGACCCTGCGCGAGGGCGGCGTTGATCTCGTCAGCACCTCCTGGTTCGGCCTGTCCGGGCCCGGCGGGATGCCCGGGGAGATCGTGCAGTTGCTTTCCCAGGCGGTACAGGCCGTGCTGCAGGACGGCGATGTCGCCGCGCGCATGCGTTCCCTCGGCGCGGACTCGCCGCCTACGACGCCGGCGAGCTACACGGCCTTCGTCGCCGCCGAACTGGAGGCATGGAAGCCCATCGTGCGGGCGGCGCGGATCAGGGTCTGATACCGGCGCGCCTTTG
>JAEWCI010000204.1 GCA_023390705.1 Pseudomonadota bacterium | reverse complement strand
GCCACAGGGCTGCCGCCATGCGGGCACAGGAAGCGCCGCGCGGCCTCTATCGCGGCGGCCGAGGCGCGGCGGGGCGATTCGGCGGCCCCGGCGGCGGGTAGGCCCGCCAGCAGCGCAACCAGGACCGGCAAGGCAAGAACCGGCAGGGCGAAACTCGGGAACATGGCGCGCCGCCAGATTAGGCCGGATCCACCAGGACCGCCCGCAACAGCGGGTGAGACGGGTGGCCCCGGCGGGCCGCCGGCCACGCTCCTGCCGGAAAACGGCCAGACCAGGTGCCTTTCCGGCATCGGCAGCGGCCTGCGCCCGCCCTCAGCTGATGGTCACGCCCTCCCGCCCTGCCAGGTCCTGGATGAACTGCCAGGCCACCCGGCCGGAGCGGGCGCCGCGGGTGACGGACCACTCATTGGCCTGGCGGTGCAGCTCTTCGGCGGGCAGGGTGATGCCCAGTTCGCGTGCATAGCCCTCGACCATGGCGAAATAGGTCGGCTGGTCGCAATTGTGGAAGCCGATCCACAGGCCGAACCGGTCCGAAAGCGAGACCTTCTCCTCCACCGCTTCCTGGCCGTGGATGGCGTTGCTGCGCTCGTTCTCGATCATGTCGCGCGGCATCAGGTGGCGGCGGTTGGAGGTGGCATAGAACAGCACGGTCGCCGGCCGTCCCTCGATGCCGCCGTCCAGCACGCTCTTCAGCGCCTTGTAGTCGGCGTCCTCGCGCTCGAAGGACAGGTCGTCGCAGAACACCAGGGCGCGGCGGGACTGGCCGCGCAGGATGTTCAGCAGGTCCGGCAGGGTGCGGATATCCTCGCGGTGGATCTCGATGAGCGCCAGCGCACGGGCCTTCTCCGCATTCGCCGCGGCATGCGCCGCCTTCACCAGGGAGGATTTGCCCATGCCGCGGGCACCCCACAGCATGACGTTGTTGGCCGGGTAGCCACGGGCGAACCGCAGCGTGTTCTCCAGCAGGATGCCCTTCTGCCGGTCGATGCCCTGGAGCAGCCCGATATCCACGCGGGAGACGCGCGGCACGGGCGAAAGGCGTGGCACCGGGCCGGGATGCCAGACGAAGGCATCGGCGCCGGAGAGGTCGGGCAGGGGGGCTGGTGCCGGGGCCAGGCGCTCCAGCGCTTCGGCGATGCGGGTGAGGGCCGGCAGAAGGGGGTGATCCATGATCTCAGTCCGATAGGGTGCGCCGCTTGACGGGCCGGGGCTGGCCGTTAGGGTGCGCCGCCAATCTCGCAAAACCCGGCCTCTGGCAAGCCGGCACCACTCTCAGGGGGCAACGGGATGCTCATTTCCCCGGCCTATGCGCAGGATGCCGCCGCCGGCGGCGCCACGGCCATGATCATGCAACTCGCGCCGCTGCTGCTGATCTTCGGCGTGTTCTATTTCCTGCTGATCCGGCCGCAGCAGAAGAAGCAGAAGGAACACCGCGCCCTGCTGGCCGCGCTGAAGCGTGGCGACCGCGTGCTGACCGCGGGCGGCATCATCGCCCAGGTGACGAAGGTGAAGGACGGTGTGGACGAGGTGGAGGTGGAGATCGCCCCCAATGTCCGCGTCAGCGTGCTGCGCGGCACCATCACCGACATCTTCAAGCCGGTGGCGGCGAACGACGCCAAGGCCGAGGCCAAGGGCTGACCCGGGCGGGCCGCCGACCCCGGGGGGCCGCTGCAAGACAAGCTGCAAGAAAAAAGGGGCGTCCGGTTTCCCGGGCGCCCCTTTCCTGTGCCCCATGGGCAACCCTGGTCAGGCGCTCTGGCCGGACTTCAGCCCGCCCTGCTGCAGCAGGGTGTTGACCACTTCCCAATTCACCAGCTTGTTCAGGAAGTTGTCGAGGTAGTTCGGGCGGACGTTGCGGAAATCCAGGTAATAGGCGTGCTCCCACACGTCCACGCCGAGAATCGGCTGGCCTTCGCCGGTGGAAAGCGGGTTCGCGCCGTTCGGGGTCTTGGTCACCTTCAGCTTGCCGTCCGGGGCGATGACCAGCCAGGCCCAGCCGGAGCCGAACTGGGTGATGCCGGCCTGCTTGAAGGCTTCCTTGAACTGCGCGAGGCCACCGAGGTCCTGGTCGATCTTCGCGGCCAGCGCGCCCGGCAGCTTGTCGCCGCCGCCATTGGGCGCCATCACCTGCCAGAACAGGATGTGGTTCCAATGCTGGCCGGCCTGGTTCAGCACCGGAAGGCCATCGGCACCCTGCTTGCCGGCCTCGGCGACGATCTGCTCCAGGCTCTTGCCCGCCAGGCCCTTGCTCTCGATCAGCCCGTTCAGTGCCGTGACATAGGCGTTGTGGTGCTTGCCATGGTGCAGCTCCAGCGTTTCCTGGCACATGCCCTGGCCGGCAAGTGCGTTGGTGGAATAGGGCAGCGGCGGCAGGCTGAAGGCCATGGGTCTTCTCCCTCTGTTATGGTGCGGCGCGGCGTTGGATGCGGCGCGATGCGGCCTGTGTCCCGGAATGAACCAGCGGACCGCCGACAGCTAGGCGCGCCCCGGTGGCACGTCAAGCAAGCGCGGCGGCTTGCGAAGGCTCCGCCCGGCGTCATAACGGCGCATGGCACTGGCTGGAACTTCCCCGTCCCCGCTCTCTACGTTGGGCGCCTTCGTCCGGCTGCACGACCCGGACCGCTTCCTGTGCGCCCTCTTCGCCCCGGCCGGAAGGCGCGAGGCACTGTTCGCGCTGATCGGCTTCAATCACGAACTGGCCAGGGCACGGGAAGCGGCGCGCAACCCATTGATCACGTTGATGCGCCTGCAATGGTGGCGAGAGGTGGTGGAGCACGCTGCGGAAGGCCGGCCACCGCGCCGCCACCTGGTGGCGGAGCCGCTGCATGCCGCGCTGACGGTCGGCGAGCTGGATGCCGCCGAATTGCTCGGCATGATTGCCGCGCGGGAGGCCGAGGCCGAGGAAGCCATGCCGAGCCGCGCCGCGCTCGCGGCTTATCTCCGCGGCAGTGCCGGCAACATGGCGGTGGCAACGGGGCGGTTGCTGGGGGCGGGCGGGCCTGCGCTTGCCGCCTTGCAGGCGGCAGGGGCCGCCCAGGGCCTCGCCGGGCTGTTGCGCAACACCTGGGCGCTGGCGGCACAGGGGCGTTGCCTGCTGCCGGAAGACCTCCTGGCTGAGAGGGGCCTGACCCCGGAGGCCGCGGTCGCCGCCTCCGACTCGCCGGCGCTGGCCGAGATGATCGCCGGCATGGCGGCGGAGGGCAGGGCGGAGCTGGATGCGGCGCTACCCGGGCTTCGTGCCCTGCCGCGCCAGGCGATTGCGGCGGCGCTGCCGCTGGTGCTGGCG
>JAEWCI010000168.1 GCA_023390705.1 Pseudomonadota bacterium | reverse complement strand
GGCTGGAAGCGGTGCAGGAGGCGCTGCGCGCGCGCGGCCTGCCCGCCGGCCCCGCACCGGACGGCGCCGGCCTGCTGCAAAGGCTGGAGGCGCTGGAGGCGCAATCCGCGGCGAATGCCGAAGCCCTGGCCGGGCTGCGGCGCGAGATGGGCGAGAGCATCGCCCGCCTGGTCTGCGACTATGTCGGGGACATGCTGCAACTCGCGGAAGCGCGGGTCGAGCTGCGGCTGCGGGCACTGGAGGCACGGCTGCTCGGCGGGGGCGGGCCGCCGGCGGTGCCATGAACCTTGCCGATCGTGACCTCGTCATCTTCTCGCCGCTGCCGCCCCGGAAATCCGGCATCGCCGCCTACACCGCCGAATTGCTGCCCCTGCTGGCGGAGCGCCGGCGCATCCTGGTGGTGGTGGAGCGCGAGCGGGACATGCGGGAGATCCCCGGCGCGCTGGTGATCAGCGAGCCGCGCTACCGCCGCGCCGGCTGGCTGCACGGGTTGCCGCATCTCTACCAGCTCGGCAACAACCTGGATCACGCGCATGTCTATGAAGCCTGCCTGCGCGTGCCGGGCCTTGTCGTGCTGCACGACCCGGTGCTGCACCATCTGGTGGAGGCGCTGACCCTCGGCCGCGGTGACGCGGAAGGCTACGAGGCGGTGATGCAGGCGAATTACGGCGCCGCCGGGCTGCGCCTGGCGCGGCTGCGCCGGGCCGGGGTGTTCAGCGAAAGGCAGCGCTACCTGCTGCCGCTGCACCAGCAGGTGCTGGACAAGGCCCGCGGCATCATCGTGCACAGCGAATACGCCGCCCGGCAGTTGCGCCCCGGCTTTCCGGTGCCGGTGCGGGTGCTGCGCCACCATGTCTCGCCGCTGGTCGCGCGCTTCGTCAGGGTGGACCGGGCCATGGCGCGGGAGCGGCTGGGGCTGCCGCAGGACCTGCCGGTGCTGCTCTCGCTCGGCTTCGTCACCCGGCCGAAGCAGGTGGAGGTGGTGCTGCACGCCCTGGCCCGGCTGCGCGATTCGGGCCTCGATTTCCGCTACGTCATCGGCGGCGAGGCGGAGACGGGGCTGGCCATCCCGGAATTGGTCGAAAGGCTCGGGCTGGGGGAGCGGGTGCGGCTGACCGGTTTCCTGCCGGAGGAGGATTTCTTCCTCCATGCCCGCGCGGCCGACCTGCTTCTCAACCTGCGCTTTCCCCTGGCCGGGGAAAGCTCCGGCACCCTGGCGCGGGCGCTGGGCATGGGGCTGCCGGCGCTGGGCTATGATTTCGGCCCTTCCGCCGAGTATCCCGCGGATGTCGTGGCCCGGCTGCCCTTCGGCCGCGACCCGGTCCCGGCGCTGGCGGAGGCCATGGGGGCGCTGCTGGCGGACCGCCCGGCCCTGGCGCGGCGCGGCGAACAGGCGCGGGCCTTCATGCGGGCGCAATGCAGCCCCGGCCATTCCGCCGATACTTTGCTGCGCGCCATCGAGGACTGGCTGTAGGGAACCCCGCCGCACCGCGGACGCCCTGCACAGGGCGCAAAATCTCACATTCCAGCGATTTTCCGGCTGCCGAGGCCGGGCTGGCCGCCCGAAGGCCTGGCATGAACCCTTGTATCGGACAGAAATGACAGAAGCGGAACCGGCACCTGTCAATGACACGGCAGGAATTCCCAGCGCAGTACAAGTTGTGCCGATTACACTCTTCCATCAGGTCGAGAAATGTTTTTAGTCTTGCAACCATTGGGTGTATTAGCTTATCTAAGACACAACCAATCAAGAGGGTTACAGGCCATGGCCACGCCCAGGACCTTGGTTTCGCTCGCTTCTGTGACCTCGGACCTTTCTGAAATGCGCCAATAGGTTGTACACCTTCCCTCAACATTTCCGTAAAGCGTGATGAGGGTTTCACTCGCCTTTGAGTTATCCAGAGGGCGGGGCGTCGTCCTTCGGGGCGAATCGGGGTCCAGGGGATCATGAAGAGAAACGGTTTGCGGGTGCTGCTCGCGGAGGATGAAACCCTCACGCGATTGGTGCTGGAGGAAGCCTTGGAGGCGGAGGGCCACACAGTCCTCGCCGCGGCGAACGGGGCAGCGGCCCTGGAACTGGCGGCCATCCATCCCTTCGACATCCTGGTCACCGACCTGGCCATGCCGGTAATGACCGGCCAGGAGCTGATCTCCAGGCTGCGGCATCAACGGCCGGAGCTTCCGGTCGTGGTGATGACCGGCTATCTGCCGCCAGGCACCCTCAGCATGCTGTTCCCGCGCGGCGATGGCCCATTGGCCCTGCTGCACAAGCCCTTCATGCTGGAAGAGCTGCTGGCCGTGGTGGCCCGCGCCGTTCCCTGCGCACCGCAGCAGGTCGCCACCGCGCTCTACGCCTGACGGCGGCGTCCTCCGGCGGGGGCGCATCCGTGCCGGGGCGGGCCCGAGCGTCATGCGCCACAGGATGCGCCACTGGGATGTGCCACCGGGATGCGCCACTGGGCCGATTATGCGGCCCCGCCGGGCAACGCCCGCGTCTCGCGGTGCCGGGCAGGGTGAAGGGCGACCGGATGGCGTCGCTTGGCAGACCAACCCGGGCGGGCGGTTCCGCTCAGCCAGGCTTTGCCCTAGCCTCTCCGGCAAGAAGTTGCTGGGAGGAAATGCATGATCCGCCGTCGCGCGCTGACCGCGGGGCTGGCCGCCGGGTTTGCCCTGCCCGCCCTGTCCCTGCGGGCGCAGGGCTGGCCCGGGGACAGGGTGACCATCGTCACCTCCCTGCCGGCCGGCAGTTCCGTGGACATCACCATGCGGCTCTATGCCGACAGGCTGGCGCCGCTATGGGGCAAGCCGGTGATCATCGACAACCGCGGCGGCGCCAATGGGCTGCTGGCCTGCCAGGCGGTGGCGCGCGCCAAGCCGGATGGGCTGACCCTGCTGGGCACCTCCGCCATGACCCATGCCGCCAACCCGGCGCTCTATGGGGAACGCCTGCCCTATGATGCGGTGGCGGATTTCGCCGCCGTCACGCGGACCGGCAATTCCCCCTTCGCGGTGATGGTCCACAAGGGGCTGGGCACGAAGACGCTGGCGGCCTTCATCGAGCGGATCAAGTCCGAGCCCGGCCGGCACAACTATGGCGAGGGCACGGTGCCGGCCCGGCTGGCGACCGAATTGCTGCTGCAGACCGCCGGGCTGGAGGTGACGCATGTCGGCTATCGCGGCAACCAGGCCGGCTTCCCGGACCTGCTGAACGGCCGCACCTCCTTCATGGTGGTGGACGTGGTCGGCGCCAAGCCGCTGATAGACCGCGGCGAGGTGGATGCCGTGGCGCTTTCGGAACATGCCCGCCACCCCGCCTTGCCGGATGTGCCGACCAGCATCGAGGCCGGGCTGCCGGCCTACCGCTTCACCACCTGGTCCGGCCTCTACGCGCCCAAGGCGACGCCGCCGGAGGTGGTCGCCAAGATCCAGCGTGATTTCGTGACCGTTTTCGAGATGCCGGAGGTGAAGGCGCGGCTGGCCCAGATGGGCAGCCAGCGGGACCCGCTGCCGACGCCTGAGGAGTTCCAGGCCTTCACCATCAGCGAGATCGCCGCCTGGGGCAGGATCATCCGCCAAGCCGGAATGCGGCTGGAATAGCCCGCTGAACCAGCCTAGCCTTCATCATCCGGGAGAGGAAGTCCAATGAACCAGATACCGCATCCCCGTCACCACGGCCCGCGGATCAAGCATGTCGTTGACGAGGGCACGCCCTACGAAACCATCACGGTGGACAAGCTGACGCCGATCATCGGCGCCGAGATCGGCGGCGTGGACCTGGCCAAGCCCTCGAACCGCCAGATGGACGAGATCCATCGCGCGCTGGCCGAGAATTGCGTGATCTTCTTCCGCGACCAGCACCTCAGCCAGGAACAGCACCTGGCCTTCGGCCGCAATTTCGGCGAGCTGCACATCCACCCCGCGGCGCCGCATGAGCCCGGCCACCCGGAGCTGATGATCATCAAGGCGGACAAGGACAGCCCGCGCGCCAATGGCGAAGGCTGGCATTCCGACGTCTCCTGCGACGAGGAGCCGCCGATGGGCAGCATCCTCTACATCAAGCAATGCCCGCCGCGCGGCGGCGACACGCTCTTCGCCAACATGTATGCCGCCTATGACGCGCTGTCGGACCGGATGAAGACCTATCTGGAAGGGCTGCGCGCGCTGCATGACGGCGAGGAGAATTACCGCGGCACCTACGCCAATTTCGGCGTGAAGGACAAGCCGAGCTATCCGCGCGCCATCCATCCGGTGATCCGCGTCCATCCGGTGACGGGCAGGAAGGCGCTCTTCGTCAACAAGGGCTTCACCCGCCGCATCCTCGACATCCCGGTGGACGAGAGCACGGGCATCCTGAACTACCTGTACGACCACATGGCCAACCCGCTGTTCCAGTGCCGCTTCCGCTGGCGGGAGAACAGCATCGCCTTCTGGGACAACCGCTGTGTCCAGCACCGGGCGATGTGGGACTACTGGCCGCATACCCGCTACGGCAACCGCGTGACGGTGAAGGGCGACCGGCCGGTTTGATATCCGCGTTCCTGGCGCTGACCTTCGGCGCTCCGGCCCGGCCTCCCGCGGCAAGGCCGCGGG
>JAEWCI010000156.1 GCA_023390705.1 Pseudomonadota bacterium | reverse complement strand
GGCCGAGGATGCGAATGCGGCCCGCCGCTCATGGGGCGGAGCCAGGCTGCGCGGATGCGCAGCGCCCGGCGCTTGAGCGACACAAATGCGCCGGCATCCGTACGCGCCGGTATCACGCCCGCCGCAGGTCGGTGTGGCGCAGCGGCAGTTGCCGCACCCGCTTGCCGGTGGCGGCGAAGATGGCGTTCAGCACCGCCGGCGCCGCCACGGCGATGGTCGGTTCGCCCACCCCGCCCCAGAAGCCGCCGGAAGGCATGACGATGGTTTCCACCTTCGGCATCTCGTCCATCCGCATCACCGGGTAGCTGTCGAAATTCTCCTGCTCGATGCGGCCGTCCTTCACCGTGCATTCGCCAAGCAGCGCGGCGGAAAGCCCATAGACGAAGGAGCCTTCCACCTGCGCCGCGATCTGTTGCGGGTTCACCGCATGGCCCGGGTCGGTGGCGGCGACGATGCGGTGGATCTTCAGCTCCCCCGCATCGCTGACCGAAACCTCGGCGCAGGCCGCGACATAGCTGCCGAAGCCATGGGTCTGGCAGAGGCCGCGGAAGACCGGCTGGCCGTTCACCGGCGCCGCCGGCCTGCCCCAGCCGACGCGCTCCGCCACCGCATTCAGCACCGCCAGGTGCTTCGGGTGGCCCGCCATCAGCGCGCGGCGGAATTCCAGCGGGTCCTTGCCGGCGGCATGCGCCAGCTCGTCAATGAAGCATTCCAGGTAGATGGCGTTCTGGTTCAGGTTCACCCCGCGCCAGAAGCCCGGCGGCACATGCGGGTTGCGCATGGCGTGGTCTATCAGCAGGTTCGGGATGGTGTAGCCGATCATGGCCTCGCCGCCGCCGGCGTTCAGCCCCTGGAACACCACCGGGTCGCGCCCGTCACGGATGTTCTGCGGGAAGATGCCGGCGACGATGGACTGGCCGGAGATGCGCATGTGCAGCGCCGTCAGCCTGCCCTGCGCATCCAGCCCGCCCACCAGCCTGCACATGGTCACGGGATGGAAGCGGCCATGCAGCATGTCCTCCTCCCGCGACCAGATCAGCTTCACCGGCGTGCCGGGCATCTGCTTCGCGATCGCCACCACCTGGTGCACCCAGTCATGCACCGCGCCGCGCCGGCCGAAGCCGCCGCCGAGATGGATCTTGTGCACCTCGCAGCGCGCCGGCGGCATGCCGGCGGCCTCGGCGGTGGCGGCCAGCGCCGCTTCGCCGTTCTGGGTGGGGGTCCAGACCTCGCAGCGTTCGGGGGTCCAGACCGCGGTGGCGTTCATCACCTCCATGCAGGCGTGGTTCTGGTGCGGATAGCCATAGACGGCCTCCACCCGCTTCGCGGCATTGGCCAGCGCCGCGCGGGCATCGCCGGCGCGGTTGCCGACCACGGCTTCCGGCGCGTCCAGCCCCGCCTTCAGCACTTCGGCGAAGGCGGCCGAGGAAGCCTTGGCGTGCTCACCCTCGTTCCAGGTGATCCTTACCGCTTCCAGCGCCTTGTTGGCGCGCCACCAGGTATCGGCCACCACGGCCACGGCGTTGTCGCCCACCCGCAGCACGCGCTTCACGCCCGGCATCCGCTCCGCCGCGGCGCTGTCCACCGCCGCGACCGTCCCGCCGAAGACCGGGCAGGCGCGGATGGCGGCGTTCAGCATGCCCGGCAGCTTCAGGTCCATGCCATAGACCTGGCTGCCGTTCAGCTTGGCGGCGGTGTCCAGCCGCGGCAGCGGCCGGCCGGCGATCTTCCAGTCCTTCGGGTCCTTCAGCGGCACGTCGCCGGGCGGGGTCAGCCGCGCCGCCGCTTCGGCCACCTTGCCGTAGGTGGTGGTGCGGCCGCTGGGGGCGTGGGTGATGACGCTGTTCGCCGCGCGGCATTCGCCGGCGGGCACGCCCCAGGCATTGGCGGCGGCCTGGACCAGCATCATGCGCGCCGCGGCACCGCCCTTGCGGACATATTCGTTGCTTTCGCGGATGCCCCGGCTGCCGCCGGTGGACATGTTCCCCCACACCCGGTTGCGCGCCAGGTTCTGGCCCGGGGTGGGATATTCGGTGGAGACCCTGGACCAGTCGCAGTCGAGTTCCTCGGCCACCAATTGGGCGAGGCCCGTCAGCGTGCCCTGGCCCATCTCGGACCGGGCGATGCGGATCACCACGCTGTCATCCGGCTTGACCACCACCCAGGCATTCACCTCCGGCGGTGCGGTGCCGGGCGTGGTGCCCTGGGCCGCGGCCTGCCGCGCGAAGGGGATGTGGAAGCCGAAGGTGAAGGCGCCCAGCGCGGCGGAGGCGGTGCCCAGCAGCCGGCGGCGGGAAGGATTGGCGATGGCGTTCATGGCGCTTCCCTCCCTCAGCCGCGGGCATTCGCGCCGGCGGCGCGCTGGATGCCGGCAATCACCCGGTTATAGGTGCCGCAGCGGCAGATATTGGTGATCTCCTCGCGGATCTGCGCCTCGGTCGGGCGGGGGTTGGCCGCCAGCAGGGCGGAGGCCGCCATGATCATGCCGGGCTGGCAGAAGCCGCATTGCGGCACGTCCAGCGCCAGCCAGGCCTGCTGGACCGGGTGGCTGGCATCGGGCGACAGCCCTTCGATAGTGACGATCTTCTGCGTCTCGTTGAAGGCCGAGACCGGCGTGGCACAGGCGCGGGTGGCGACGCCGTCCACATGCACGGTGCAGGCGCCGCACTGGGCGACGCCGCAGCCATATTTCGTCCCGGTCAGCCCAAGCTGCTCGCGCAGCACCCAGAGCAGGGGGGTGTCGTCCTCGACCTGGACCTCGACGACACGTCCGTTGACGTTGAGCTTCGCCATCCGTTCCTCCCGCCGCGACCGGGCGCGGCCCTGCATGCACCCGGTGTCGGGCGATTGACCGAATTGCTACCAGCCCCTGCACCGCGCGGGCAACATAATCCACCGGCGGTGCCGTGCCTGCCGCCCGGCCCGCCGTTGGTGGGAGAGATACGAGCGACCCTGGCCCGCAGCCTCATACCCGCGGCCTGGAGGCTCCCTCCATGCGGAGCGCGGGACTCTCATCGCAGCCGCCGCGACGGGAACCCCTGACGCCGCAGCCAGGCTTCGCGGAGCAAACCGCCCGGCGATTGAGGTGTCCCCGTTGACGGGTCGGCATCAACGGCCGTCCGCATCAGCCCTGCCGCAGCACCGCCTCCACCGCTGCCGCGGCCTGGAACAGCGCCGCGTCGGCACCATGCTCGCCGGTCAGCATCAGCCCCACCGGCGCCTCGCCTGGTGCATGGCAGGGCAGGCTGATGGAGCAGCGATCCAGGAAGTTGCCCACCGCGGTGTTGCGCAACAGCAGAAGGTTGATGCGGTTGTACGCCGCATCCTCCGCCACCTCGCTCAGTGCCGGCGGCACCAGCGGCACGGTGGGGCAGATGATGGCGTCGAAGGAAGCGGTGCGCCGCGCCACCGCAGCGATGATCCGGGCACGGGCGGCCAGCAGGTCGATATAGTCCGCCGCCGGGATCGCCTGCCCGCGCAGGATGCGCGACAGCACCCGCGGGTCGTATTCCGCCCGCTTGCGCTCGATCAGCCGGCGATGCCAGGCCCAGCTCTCCGCGGCGGTGAAGCCGCCCGCCGCGTTCACCGCCGGCAATTCCGCCAGTTCCGGGATGTCCACCATCTCGATCCGCGCGCCGGCGACCGAAAGGCGGGAAAGGGCGCGCTGGAAGGCGGCGCCGACGGTGGGGTCCATGTCCTCGGTCAGGAAGGTGCCGCGCGGCAGGCCAAGCCGCAGCGCGGTCGCCGGCCGGGGGGCCAGCGGCTCCGGCTTCTCCTCCCCGGCCATCAGCGCATCCAGCAGGTGGCAGCAGGCGACGCTCCGGGCCAGCGGGCCGACGGAATCGAGCGAGGTCGAGAGCGGCAGGACGCCCTGCTGGGGGATGCGCGCGGCGGTCGGCTTGAAGCCGGTGATGCCGCAGAGCGCCGCCGGAATGCGGCAGGAACCGCCGGTATCCGTGCCCAGGCCGGCGAAGCCCATATGGTCCGCCGCGGCGACGGCGGCGCCGGAGGAGGAGCCGCCCGGCAGCCGCCCGGTGGCGCGGTCCCAGGGCGAGAGCGGCGTCCCGTAATGCGGGTTCACGCCCAGGCCGGAGAAGGCGAATTCCACCATGTTGGTGCGGCCGAGCACGATGAAGCCGGCGCGCTGCAGCCGCGCCACCACGGTGGCGGTGGCCTCGGCCGGCGGCGCGTCGGCCAGGGCGATGCTGCCCGCCCGCGTCACATGGCCGTGTTCGTCGAACAGGTCCTTGATGGTGATGGGGATGCCGGCCCAGAGGCTGGGTGCCAGCCCGGCATGGCGCAGCCGGTCCATGGCCGCGGCGGCGGCGCGGGCGGCTTCCGCATGCACGGCAACGAAAGCGCGCCGGCCCTCGCCACCAGGGTCGGCGATGCGGTCCAGCGCCGCCTCCACCAGGCTGGCGGCGGAAATCCGGCCCGAAGCGAGGGCCGCGGCGGCATCGGCGATGGTCTGCATGGAAGGCTCCGCTCGGCGCCAGGGCGGCGCCGGTTCAGGCCGTGATGCTGGCCAAGCCGGACCCGGACAGCAAGCGGGGCCAGGCAGCTTCCGCCACCTGGCCCTACATGGCCGCATCCGACAAAATAAGTGTCGCTACCTGGCCGGCTCGGTGTCGTTCGCCGGCGGGTATTCCGCCACCGCCTCCATGGCGAGCGGAAAGAAAAGAAGTCCCAGCATCCAGCCTTCGATCAGCGGGATGCCTTCTTCGATCGCGGGTGATGTCTGCTGTTCTTCTTCCATAATTCGTATACTGTTCCTCGCGAGCCATGGAAACAACGCACGGCTCCGCGAGGAGTTGCGCGCCGGTGCCGCCTGCCGTCCCGCACCGGCAGCCCCGCGGCTCCTCCGCGTCAGTGGATTTCCGGCTCCGGCGTCAGCGGGCCGTTCTCCAGGAAATCCATGTCGCAGCCCTCGTCGGCTTGGCGCACATGGTCCAGGTAGAGCGCGGTCCAGCCGCGATGGTAGCGGCGCGGCGGCGGGGTCCAGGCGGCACGGCGCCGCTCCATCTCCGCCTCGTCCACCAGCAGGTCCAGCCGGCGGTTCGGCACGTCCAGCCGGATCAGGTCGCCGTCCCGCACCAGGGCCAGCGGCCCGCCGACATGGCTTTCGGGTGCCACATGCAGCACGCAGGTGCCGTAGCTGGTGCCGGACATGCGGGCATCGGAGATCCGCACCATGTCCCGCACGCCCTGGCGCAGCAGCTTCTTCGGGATGGGCATCATGCCCCATTCCGGCATGCCCGGCCCGCCCTGCGGCCCGGCCTGGCGCAGCACCAGCACGCTGTCCGGCGTGACGTCCAGATCGGGGTCGTCCAGCCGGGCATTCATGTCGTTGTAGTCGTTGAACACCACCGCCGGCCCGGTATGGCTCAGCAGCTTCGGGTCGGCGGCACTGGTCTTGATGACGGCGCCGCGCGGCGCCAGCGAGCCCCGCAGCACCGCCAGCCCGCCTTCCTGCTGCAGCGGCTTGTCCAGCGGGCGGATGATGTCGTCATTGTAGCACTCGGCGCCCTCGATGTTCTCGCCCAGCGTGCGGCCCGTCACGGTGCGGGCATTCAGGTCCAGGTAGGGCGCCAGCTTGGCCAGGAAGGCGCGGGCGCCGCCGGCGTAGAAGAAGTCCTCCATCAGGTATTCGCCGTTATTCGGCCGCAGGTTGGCGATCAGCGGCACCCGGCGCGACAATTCGTCGAACCGCTCCAGGTCCAGCGTCAGCCCGGCGCGGCGGGCGATGGCGATGAGGTGCGGGATGGCATTGGTGCTGCCGCCGAAGGCCATGGCGGCGGTCACGGCATTGTCGATGCTGCCCTGGGAGAGCAGCCTCGCCGGCGTTTCGTCCTCCCACACCATCTCCACGATGCGGCGGCCGCAATCGGTGGCCATGCGGGCATGGCCGGCATCCGGGGCGGGGATGGAGGAAGCGCCGGGCAGGGCGAGGCCGAGCGCCTCCACGGCCAGCATCATCGTCGCCGCGGTGCCGGCGGTCATGCAGGTGCCGAAGCTGCGGGCGATGCCGGTTTCCATTTCCTTCCACTGCGTCGGGGTGATGTTCCCGGCGCGCAATTCGGAATGGTATTTCCAGACATCGCTGCCCGAACCCAGCGCCTTGCCGCGCCAATTGCCGCGCAGCATCGGGCCGGCGGGCAGGAAGATGCAGGGCAGTCCGGCCGAAAGCGCGCCCATCACCAGCCCGGGCGGCGTCTTGTCGCAGCCGCCCATCAGCACCAGCCCGTCGCAGGGATGGCTGCGGGCCAGTTCCTCCGTCTCCATCGCCAGCAGGTTGCGGTAGAGCATCGAGGTCGGCTTCTGGTACTGCTCCGTCACCGGATGAGCCGGCAGCTCCACCGGGAAGCCGCCGGCCTGCCAGACGCCGCGCTTCACTTCCTCCGCCCGGTTGCGGAAATGGGCATGGCAGACCGAGAGGTCGGACCAGGTGTTGATGATGCCGATCACCGGCTTGCCGCGGAAATCGGCCTCGCCAAGCCCGGTCTGCAACAGGCGGGAGCGGTGGCCGAAGGCGCGCAGGTCGTCCACGCCGAACCAGCGGTGGCTGCGGAGTTCCTCGGGCTTCTTGCGGGGCATGGGTGTTCTCCCTGGCATCCTCGGGCGATGTGCGAGCGGTTCGCCGCGGCAATGCGACAAGACAGAGTGCCAGGGCGGGGTCGCGCTGCACAGTCGGGGCACCTGCCCTGGTGCGGGAAGGCAACCTGCCCGGCGCCCAGGCGGTTGTCGATGCCCGGGGCGACACGGCAGGATGACCGCCCGATGATCCCAGAACCCCGCCTGCGCGAAGCCCTTTCCGGCATCTCCGGAATCCTCGTCACCCCTTTCGATGCCGGGGACCGGCCAAGTCCGGAACGCCTGGCGCCGGTCATCGCCCGCTGCGCCGCTTCCGGGGTGGACGCCCTGACGGTCAACGGCAACACCAGCGAGTTCTACGGCCTCACCCTTGCCGAAGCCGAGCGCATGCAGGCCGAGGTGCCTGCCCTGGTGGCCGGCCGCGCCGTGGTGGTGGCCGGGGTCGGCCGCAGCGTGCAGGAAGCCTGCGCCCTGGCCCGCCGCGCCCGCGCCGATGGCGCCGATGCGGTGATGGTGCACCAGCCGCCGGACCCCTTCGTCGCCCCGCGCGGCGTGGTGGCCTATGTCGCGCGGGTGGCGGAGGCGGCCGGGCTGCCGGTGGTGCTGTATCTGCGCAATGACGGCATCGGCCTGCCGGCGATCGAGGCGCTGTGCCGCATCCCGGGCGTGGTGGCGGTGAAATGGGCGACGCCGAACCTGATGACACTCGCCCATGCCATGCGCCGGGTCGGCCCGGAGGTGGGTTTCATCTGCGGCCTGGCGGAGCCCTGGGCGCCGCCGATGACGGCGCTGGGCACGCGGGGCTTCACTTCGGGCCTCGTCAACCTGCTGCCGGCGCTTTCCGTGACGATCCGCGATGCGCTGCGCGCGGGCGACTTCGCCGCCGCCAATGCCGCGATCGCCGGCATGGCCGCCTTCGAGGCGCTGCGGGCCGAGGAGCAGAACGGTGCCAATGTCGCGGTGGTGAAGGCGGCGCTGGGCATGACCGGCGAGGATGTCGGCGCCACGCGCCCGCCCGCCGCCTGGCCCCTGCCGCCCGGCTCGCTGGCCGCGCTGCGCGGGTTGCTGGAAGGCTGGGGGCTGATCCGCCAGGCACTGGGG
>JAEWCI010000114.1 GCA_023390705.1 Pseudomonadota bacterium | reverse complement strand
GCCGATGCCAGACGCCACCGGCAAATGCTTGTCCAGCTGCAGCGCGGCCACCGGCGGCACTCCGGCCTCCGCAGCCAGGGAGCGGGCGGCGCGCAGCACCAGGTTGTCGGGCTCGGCCCGCAGCGCGGCGCCGAAGGGGCCGTCCAGCGCCAGTTCCAGCCCGGCAGCCGGGGCAGCCGTCAGCCTGTCCATCGCCGGGCCGAAGACCGCCAGGCTGTCCAGCAGGTGGTAGCCATCCGCGCGCCGGCCGGTGACATGAAGATACAGGTTCACCTTGGCCGGCGCCGGCTCCGTCACGCCCATGGGCGATGCTCAGCGCTGGGCGTGGGCCGCCGGGAAGCCGGGCAGGCCCTCCCGCAGCTTGGCCTCGATCTTCGGGATCTCCGGCGCCTCCGGCTCCAGCGCCAGGGCGCGGCGCCACTGGAACTGCGCTTCCCGCTGCCGGCCGCTGGCCCAGTAGGCGTCGCCCAGATGGTCGTTGATGACCGAACTGCGCGGCTCCAGCTCCACCGCCTTTTCCAGCCATTGCACCGCGCCGCGCAGGTCGCCCAGGCGGAACAGCACCCAGCCCAGGCTGTCGGCGATGTTGCCGTCCTGCGGCCGCAGCTCCGTCGCGCGCTGCAGCATGGCCTTGGCGCGGTCCAGGTTGCGGCCCTGGTCGGCCCAGGTGTAGCCAAGGTAGTTCAGCACCAGCGGCTGTTCCGGGGAAAGCTCCAGCGCCTTCAGGAAATCCGCCTCGGCGCGCGGCCAGTCGCCGGCCCGCTCTCGGGCGATGCCACGGGAATAGAGCAGCGGCCAGTCCCGCTGGCGGGGCTCCCCGATGCGGGTCACCGCCTCGTCATAGGCCTGGGCCGCGGCGGCGAAGCGTTCCCGCCGGCGCAGCATGTCGCCCAGCCGCATGGCGGGCTGCGGCGCGCCGGGGTTGGCGGCGGAAACCTGGCGCAGCAGCGCCTCCGCCTCGTCCAGCCGGTCCAGCCGGTCCAGCAGCGCGGCGCGGCGCAGCGCCACCACGGCGGCCAGCGGGTCGTCGGCGGCGATGCGGTCCAGCACGGCCAGTGCCTGTTCGTCGTGGTTCTGGTCGGAAAGCGCATCCGCGGTCAGCACCAGGCCGGGGCCGAAACCGGGCCGCAGCCGCAGCCCGAGCTGCGCCAGGATCAGCGCGAAATCCGCCGAGCCCTGGCTGCGCAGCGCCCCGGCGAGCGCGATGTAGGCCTCCGCCATGCCATCGGTGGGGGAGGCGACGCCGCGCGCCGCCAGCAGGGCCCGACGGTTGCGCTCGGTCACCGCCAGGGCGGCGTCGTCGCCGGTTTCCGCCACCTGGTCGAGCAGCCTTTGCGCCTCCGCCTGCTTGCCGGCGCGGGAGAGCACGCCGGCCGCCAGCACCGCCAGGCGCAGCGGCAGTTGCGGCTGGTCGGCCACCGCCATGCGGGCGAAGCGCTCGGCGTCCCGGGGGCGGCCGGCGATGTCGGCGATCAGCGCGGCATGCAGGGCGTTCAGCGCCCGCAGCCGGTTGCCCTCGGCCAGGGGGCGCAGGATGGCCAGGGCGGCATCGGGCTGGTTGCGGCCGAGCTGGACCCAGGCCAGCAGCACCGGCTGCAGCACCTGCACCGGCCCGCTGCGGCCCAGGTTGCGGATGCGCTGCTCCGCCCTTTCCCAACGCCCGGCCTGGGCATCGCCCCCGGCCAGCAGCAATTGCGCCGCCGGGCTGTCCGGCAGGCGACGGGCCAGGCGCAGGGCGTCAGACCGGCCGTCCAGCAGCGCGGCCAGGAAGGCGCGGCTGATCAGTTCCGGCTGGTCGGGATCGATGCGGAGCGCCTGGAGCAGGCGATCCGCCGCGACCTTCGTATCGGTTTCCGAAGCGGCGAAGCGGCCGGCGAGATAGGCGCCGAAGGCGCCGCTGGCCGGGGCGGCCGGATGCGACCCGCCCTCCTGTCCGGGGGCGCCGCCTGCGGCGCAGGCAGACAGCAGCGCGGCCGCCAGCAGGGCGAGCCGGGGGGAGGTGCGGTGAAGGTGCATCGTGGGAATCTAGAGCATTTTCCGGCCGATGTGAGCATCGCATGGAGAAATTCGGCAGTGCAGAATCATGACGTGGACGTATCTTCACCCATCGCATGGGGCTGACTAGGCTGGCATCACCCCTTCCGGGAGGACGGAGAACCATCATGCGCACGCGTTTCCTGGCCCTGCTGGCCCTTGGCCTCGGCCTCGTCATGGGCCTTACCCTGGGCGCCGCGCCCGCCCAGGCGCAGAACCGCTTCAACCTGATCAACAACACCAACGAGACGATCGAGCGGGTCTATGTTTCGCCATCCCGCCTCAACAACTGGGGCCGCGACGTGCTGGGCGAGGAGGTGCTGCGCCCCGGCCAACGCTACTGGATCGTGCCGCAGCTCAGCGACTGCATCCTGGATATCCGCGTGGTCTTCGTCGGCGGGCGGGAGGAGACTCGCTGGCAGGTCAATGCCTGCAGCCTCTCCAACATCGTCTGGGGCGGCGCCCCGGCCGGGGTGGACAACCCGAGCTTCCGCTTCATCAACCGCACCGGGGCGACGATCCGCGAACTCTACGTCTCGCTGAGCTCCGACCGCAGTTGGGGGCGCGACAGGCTGGGCGCGAACATGCTGGGGCCGGACGCCGCCTTCAACATCGGCCTGCCGGCCGGCAAGGTCTGCACCGTGGATATCCGGGTTGTGTTCACCGATGGGTCAGCCGTGGAGCGGCGCGGCGTGGAGACCTGTTCGGTCCGCGACCTGAATTTCCGCTGACGGCGCGGGCGGCGGCCCAGGTTGCGGTCCGCCGCTTCCCTTTCGGCCCAGTTTCCATAGGCTGCGGCCCGGAGCGGATCGCGGCCCGGCATGGGCGCCCGCGAGCCTGGATCTGCCGTGCCGACAATGACCCGTGGCGGAGCGGCGTTCAGCGTTGAACGCGATCCGCCGTGGCCCTGGGGAGAGGAATGCCATGACAGTGCCGGCACCGCTGGAAACCGCCGTGATGCCCGCCGGCATCCGTGCCCGCTTCGCCGAAGGCATCAACGGCCTGCGCATGCATTTCCTGGAGGCCGGCTACGAAACCCCCGGCCGGCCCCTGCTGCTGCTGCTGCATGGCTTCCCGGAACTCGCCTGGTCCTGGCGCAAGGTGATGCGGCCCCTCGCCGCGGCCGGCTACCATGTCGTGGCCCCGGACCAGCGCGGCTATGGCCGCACCACCGGCTGGGATGCGGATTACGATGCCGATCTCGGCGCCTTCCGCCTGGTCAATCTGGGGCGCGACGCGCTGGGCCTGGTCCATGCGCTGGGCTACCGGGAAGCCGCGGCGGTGGTGGGGCATGATTTCGGCTCCCCGGTCGCGGCCTATTGCGCGCTGGTGCGGCCGGACGTGTTCCGCCGCGCGGCGCTGATGAGCGCGCCCTTCGCCGGGCCGCCCACGCTGCCCTTCGGCACCGCCGCGGGCGCCGCCCCGCCG
>JAEWCI010000100.1 GCA_023390705.1 Pseudomonadota bacterium | reverse complement strand
AACAGGGGTGGCCACGGACGGTCCGGTCACCGGGCCCGGGGGGGGGCCGGGCCCCCCCCCCCCCCCCCCCCCCCCCCCCCCCCCAGGCCAGACAGGGTCCGGCAAGGGGCCGCGCGGGGCGGACCGGCCGCAGGGGGGATGTCCACCATGAAGCTGTATTACTCGCCCGGTGCCTGCTCCATCGGCATCCATGTGCTGCTGGAGGAGATCGGCAAGCCCTATGAGGCGGTGCTGGTCAACCTGCGCGAAGGTGCGCAGTTCAAGCCGGAATTCACCACGGTCAACGCCAAGTCCAAGGTGCCGGCGCTGGTGAAGGACGATGGCTCGGTCCTGACGGAATTTCCGGCCATCGCCTGGTACCTGGCAGTGCGCAACCCGGAGGCCGGGCTGCTGCCGCCGGGCGTGGACGCCATGGCGCGGGCGCTGGAGGTGACGGATTACTGCGTTGCCACCATGCACATGCAGGGCTTCTCGCGCATCTTCCGCCCCGGCAATTACGCGCCGAGCGAGGCGGACCACGAGGCGGTGAAGGCCCGCGGCGCCGAGATCTTCGAAAAGGGCCTGGCCTGGCTGGACCAGGCGCTGGCAGGCAAGGACTACGTCGCCGGCAGCTACAGCTTCGCCGATGCGGCGGTGTTCTACACCTCCTTCTGGTGGGCCGGGCGGCTGCAGCGGCAACTGCCGCCGAATGTCGCGGCGCATTACGCGCGGATGAACGCCCGCCCGGCGGTGCAGTGCACCCTGAAGGCCGAAGGGCTGGCCTGATTTCCGGGGGCCGGGGCGCCACGGCGCTCCATCCTTGTCATGGCCTGGCACCTGCCCCCGGGCTTGACCCGGGGGTGACCCGGCATCTCGCCCAGGGTCGTGCGAAAGGGCGGGGATGGACGGATCAGGTCCAGGCACGACGAAGGCAGTGGGCGCCTCCCCGTTCCCGCCATTCCGCATTCCTCCCCAGCAAGGATCAGCCACCGTGACCGAGACACTGAACCCGATCCCCTTCTGGTTTCTCCGCCATGGCGAAACCGACTGGAACGCCCAGGGGCTCTCGCAGGGCAATACCGACATTCCGCTGAACCGGGTGGGGCTGGCCCAGGCGCAGCGCGCCGCCGCCACGCTGCGTGACAAGGGCATCGCCACCATCATCGCCTCGCCGCTCAGCCGCGCCCGGGTCACGGCGGAGATTGCCGCCGAGGCGCTCGGCCTGCCGGTGGGCATTGATGACGACCTGCGGGAGGTCGCCTTCGGCGAGCAGGAAGGCCAGCCGATGGGCGACTGGTACGACGACTGGATCGCCGGCACCTACACCCCGGCCGGCGCCGAGCCCTTCGCCGTGCTGGTGGCCCGCGCCGTCGCCGCGGTGAACCGCTGCACCGCGCGGCCCGCGCCGGTGCTGGTGGTGGCGCATGGCGCGCTGTTCCGCGCCCTGCGGCTGGCCTTCGGGCATGAACCGAATGTCCGCACCCCGAATGCCCTGCCGATCCTCTGCGAGCCGCCGGCCAATGGCAGCGGCGCCTGGCAGGTCACCCCGGCAAGGCTGGCGCCGGAACAGGTGTGAGGCCAGGCAGCGCCCTCACGAGGGCGCTGCCGGCGCCGCCACGACGAAGCGGCGATAGACCCAGCCGAGCGCGATCAGCGCCAGGCCAAGGCCGAGGAAGCTCAGCACCCGCCACAGCCCGCCCAGCTCGGCCATGTCCACCAGGAAGACCTTGAGGATGGTCAGGCCGAGCACCGCCAGCGCCGCCATCCGCAGCGCCGGCAGGGTGTTGCGGATGCCAAGCGCCAGCAGCACCGCGCCGAAGCCCAGCCAGGCGCCGCTATAGGCCCAGAGTTCTGCCTGGGTCGGTTCCTCCAGCGCCAGGGCCATCTCCACCGGGTGCCATTCGTGGCGCACCTCCAGCGTCACCCAGGCGAAGGCCGAGACCAGGGCATAGAGCGCCAGCACCAGGCGGAAGGGCGGCTGCGCTTCCGTCTCCCGCGCCCGGGCGGCCAGCGCCGCCAGCCCGGCCGGCAGGGCATAGGCCAGCAGCAACTCGTTCAGCACCGGCGCGGCCAGCAGCCGCACCCCTGGCTCAAAGGCCGGGTTGCCGAGGATCAGCACCAGGCCGAGCAGCATCGAGGCCACCTGCTGCAGCCGCCAGGCCCAGCCCAGCACCGGCCTGCCGCCCAGCCGGCGCCCCACCAGCCGCAGCAGCGCCGCCAGCTGGGCGAGTGCCAGTACCTGCAGGGCCTGTTCGCGGAAGCTCCATTCCTTCAGACTTGCCACGTCGCCGCCGGTCATGCCGTGGCGGATTTCCAGCATCACCAGGGCGGTGAGGAAGGCGCAGGCCCCGGCCTCCAGCACCGCCACGGTGGTGTCGTCGCCGCGCCGGCGGAACAGCGCGGCAGCCAGGGCGAAGCTGGCGGCCGGCGCGCCATAGGCCAGCAGCAGCCCGTTCAGCAGCGGCGTGGCGCCGAAGGCGTAGCCCGGCACCGACCAGTTCAGCAGCAGCCGCACCAGCACAACCAGGGCGATGGCCAGCGCCACCCGGCGCAGCGCCGGGAGGTCGGCGCGCGCCTCGATCCAGGCGAGCGGCGGCAGGAACAGCGCGACCGCCAGGGTCAGCCAATGGTCGGTCAGGAGCATGGCGGCGGCCAGGGCCAGCGCCGCCACCGCCCCGGCGG
>JAEWCI010000049.1 GCA_023390705.1 Pseudomonadota bacterium | reverse complement strand
CCGCCGGGGTGAGGCGCTACTCCACCGTGATCCCCGCCCGCGCTACCACTTCCCGCCATTGCCCCACCTCGCGGCGGATCTGCGCCTGGAATTCGGCGGGGGAACTCGCTACCACCGTATAGCCCAGCGCCTCCAGCCGGGCCCTCACCGCCGGTTCCCGTGCTGGCGCGACGATCTGCCTGTGCAGTTGGGCCAGCAGTGCCGGCGGGGTGGCGCCGGGGGCGATGAAGGCCCAGAAGCCCACCACATCCACACCGGGCTGTCCGGCCTCGGCGAAGGTCGGCACTTGCGGCAGTTGCGGGCTGCGCGCCGGGCCGGTGACGGCCAGCGGCCGCAGCCGCCCGGACTCGACATGGTTGAAGGCCGAGGAGATCGCGACGAAGCCGTAGCGCACCTCGCCCGCCACCAGCCCGACCAGTTGCGGCCCGCCGCCGCGATAGCCCACCTGGGTCAGCTCCAGCCCTGAGGCGAGCTGGAACTGCACGGAAGCCAGATGGGTCGGCGTGCCGATCCCGCCATGCGAGATGCCGAGGCCAGGATTGGCCCGTGCTTCCGCCATCACCTCCGCCAAGCTGCGGGCCGGCGCCGCCGGATGCGCCAGCAGAAGCAGCGGCGCAGTCACCGCCAGGCCGATGCCGGCGATGTCGCGTTCGACATCATAGGGCATGCGGTCCTTGAACAGCGCGGGGTTCACCACCAGCGCATTGTCCGCGGTGCCGATGGTGGTGCCGTCCGGCGCCGCCGTGGCCACCGCCTGAGTGCCGGGGATGGAAGCACCACCGCCGCGGTTCTCCACCACGAAGGAAAGCCCCTGCGTGGTGCCGGCATGCTGTGCCAGGGTGCGGGCGACGATATCGCTGGAACCGCCCGGCCCATAGGGCACGATGATGCGCACCGCGCGGCCCGGCGCCTGGGCGCTGGCGATGGCGGGCAGGGCGAGGCCGGCGAGCAGGGCGGTGCGGCGAGGCAGCATGGCGGTCACTCCGGTTGCACGCCGGCACGGGCCACCAGCGCGCGCCATTTGGCGATCTCACGGCGGATCAGCGCGGCATACTCCTCCGCACTGCCGGCCATGACACTGTAGCCCATGGCGGCGAGGCGCGCGGCCAGCGCCGGCTCCGCCGCCGGGCGCACCAGCAGCGCGTTCAGCCGCGCCACCGTCTCGGCCGGCACCCCGGCAGGGGCGATGACGCCGAACACGGATTCAGTATCCATCGCCGGCATGCCGAGTTCCGCGAATGTCGGCACATCGGGCAGGGCGGCGCTGCGGGTCGCCCCGGTCACCGCCAGGGCGCGCAGCAACCCGCCTTCGATCTGTCCCTTGGCGGAGGGGATGGCGCTGAACCCGTACGGCACTTCGTTCGCCGCCACCGCCGCATTGGCCGGCGCGGCGCCACGATAGCCGACCAGCGAGAAGCGGACCCCGCCTGCGATCTGCAATTGCACGGAAGCCAGGTGGTTGGCGGTGCCGTTGCCGGCATGGGCGAAGGGGATCTCGCCCGGCCTGGCCCGCGCCGCCGCCAGCATCCCCGCCAGGTCGCCTGCCGGCGCCCGCGGGCTGGCCAGCAGCACATGCGGCGCGCCGACCACGGCGCCGATGGCGGCGAAGTCGCGTTCGGTATCATAGGGCAGGCGGCTGCCGTAGAGGCCCGGATTGGTCACCAGCGCGAGGTCCACCACACCAAGGGTGTGGCCATCCGGCGCGGCGGTCGCAACGGCCTGGGTGCCGGGGATGGAGGCGCCGCCGCCGCGGTTCTCCACCACGAAGGACTGGCCCGTGGCATTCGCGGCGTGCTGCGCCATCAGCCGCGCGGTGATGTCGGTGCCGCCGCCCGCGGCATAGGGCACGATCAGGCGGACGGTGCGGCTGGGGAAGCTCTGCGCGCGAGCCACATATGGCACCAGCGCGGCGGCCAGCAGGGCGCGGCGGCGCATCGCCTAGCCCTCCAGCCGGACATTGGCGATGCGCGCCACCTCGCGCCACTGGGCGATCTCGCTGCGGACGAACTCGCCATAGGCTTCCGGCGTGGTGGGCGCGGCGGTGCCGCCGAGTTCGATGAAGCGCTGCGCCACCGCCGGTTCGCGCAGGATGCCGGTGACATCGGCATTGACCTTGCGGATGATCTCCTCCGGCGTGGCGGCCGGGGCGTTCAGCCCGGTCCAGCCATAGGCGCGGTAGCCGGGCGCCACCGCCTCGGCGATGGTCGGCACCTCCGGCAGTTGCGGCGCGCGCTGTTCGGTGGTGACGGCGATGGGCTTGATGCGCCCGGCGGCGAGATGCGCGCGCGCCGAGGCATAGCTGTCCATCATCAGCTTCACGTTGCCGGCCAGCAGGTCGGTCATGCCGGGGCCGCTGCCGCGGTAATGCACCATGTTCAGCTTCGCCCCGGTGCGGTGGGCGAAAAGCTCGGCCGCCATGTGCTGGCTGGTGGCGGGGCCGGCGGTGGCCATGTCCACCCCACCCGGCGCCGCCTTGGCCATGGCGACCAGCTCCTGCACCGTGTTCGCGGGGAAGCTGGGATGGGCGACGATCATCAGCGGCAGCACCACCACATTGGTGATGAAGGCGAAGTCCTTCTCGGCGTCATAGGGCAGGTTGGGCAGCACCGAGGGGTTCACGCCCAGCGTGCCGGAGGTGCCGGCGGTCAGCGTGTAGCCGTCGGGCGCCGCCCGCGCGCCCGCTTCCAGCGCCGGCGCGCCCGCGCCACCGCCGCGGTTCTCCACGACCACGCGCTGCGGCCAGCGCTGGGAGAGCAGGTCGGCATAGACACGGGTGAAGATGTCGGCGGCTTGCCCGGGCGGGAAGGGGACGATGATGCGCACCGGCCGCTCCGGCCAACTTCCCTGGGCGCGCGGCGTCGCGGGCAGGGCAAGCAGGGTGGCGGACGCAAGCAGGGTGCGGCGGCGCATGACGTTTCCTCCGGGTTTTGCCACTGGTATAGGCTTCCACCCCGGCCACCGCCAACAACGAAGGCTGGCCCTGCCACAGCCAGGTTTCAGTCCCCGGCGCGCAGCCCGAAGGCCTCGGCCAGCAATTGGTAGCTGCGGCGCCGCGCCGCCGGGTCGTGGCAGGGCGAGAGGATGGCGAATTCGCTGGCGCCATGCGCCTCTGCCA
>JAEWCI010000002.1 GCA_023390705.1 Pseudomonadota bacterium | reverse complement strand
AGGCGGGGGCCCGGCGAACCGTCCGGCAGCGGCCTGCCGGGCAGGCTGCCCGGCACCACCACGGAATAGGCCGGCACCCGGCCCATATGGATCTGCCCGGTGGCGCGGTCGATGATCTTGGTGCTGGCGCCGATGAACACGCCCATGGAAAGCACCGCGCCACGTTCGACAACGACACCCTCCGCCACCTCGGAACGGGCGCCGATGAAGCAGTCATCCTCGATGATGACCGGATTCGCCTGCAGGGGCTCCAGCACGCCGCCGATGCCGACGCCGCCGGAAAGGTGGCAGTTCTTGCCGATCTGGGCGCAGGAACCCACGGTGGCCCAGGTGTCCACCATGGTGTTGCGGTCCACATAGGCGCCGAGGTTGACGAAGGAGGGCATCAGTACCACGCCGGGGGCAATGTAGGCGGATTTGCGCACCACCGCGCCCGGCACGGCGCGGAAGCCGGCATCGCGGAAGCGGTTCTCGCCCCAGCCGGCGAATTTCAGCGGCACCTTGTCGTAGGCACCGGCGGCGGTGTCCATCGGCGAAGAATCGGTCAGGCGGAAGCTCATCAGCACCGCCTGCTTCAGCCACTGATTGACCCGCCATTCGCCGTCGGCGCCCTTCTCGGCCACCCGGACCTTGCCGGAATCCATCTCCTCCAGCGCCGCCATGACGACATCGCGGTCCCCGCCACGGGTGGCGGAGGAAAGGCTGTCCCGGCGCTCCCACAGGGCTTCGATCGGGGCCTGAAGGGGGGAGCTGCTCATCCTGTCGGTTTCCTGGCTGAAGCGGTTGAAGGCTGGGCCGACCATGACGACGCGGCGCCGAAGATGTCAACGCACCCGGCGCGACAGGCGCCGCGCTAACCCGGCATTCATTCCGCCTGGGCCAGAATGCCGGGCCATGGACCTGGCCATGCCCCTTCCGACCAGCCCGCCGCCACGGGCACCAGCCCCGGACGCCTTCCTCCTGCCCGATCCCGCGGGCCGGGCGCTGCACGGCGCGCTGCTGGAATCCCGTCAGCGCTGGCGGGACTTCGTCATGCTGGCCGCCGACCTGGTGTTCGAAACCGATGCCGAGGGCCGGCTGGTCTTCCTGGCGCCGGACCGCGTGCTGGGCTGGCCGGCCGAACAGTTGCTGAACCGCCCGGGGACGGAATTGCTGCTGCAGGGCGGGCCGGACCCCTTCGCGCTACACGCTGCGGTCCGTGGCATGAAGGCTTGGCTGCGCCGGGCACCCGGGGGCTGCGGCGGGGAACCCGCCTGCTTCAGCTTTTCCGTCGTGCCGCTGCTGCGTCCGCAGGGCGGCTTCCTGGGGCTGCGCGGCTGCGGCCATGACGTTACCGAAGAGGAACGGGCCGAGGAGAGCCGCGCCGCCCTGCTGCGCCGCGCCGGGGCGCTGGAAGCCCTGGTCCACCGCGTCCGCAAGGAAGTGTTGGCGCCCCGCATGCTGGCCGCGGCGCTGGAAGCGCTGCCGGCAACGCTCGGCTGTGCCGGGGCGGTAGTGCTGCAATACGCGCCCGGCATGCCGCCGCAGCCTGTCCACCGCTTCGGCGCCGATCCGGGCGTCCTGCTGGCCTTCCTCTCCCGGGCCGGCGCCACCCCGGCCTACGGTCGCGGCCCGGCCGGTGAGCCCTTCGTCCTGTTGCCGCCGCCGCAGCACAGCCAGCCACGCCATGCGCTGCTGGCCTGGCGCGCCGCCGGCGCCCGGGAGTTCGACGCCGATGACCGCCACCTGCTGCTCTCTCTGGCGGACCTGGTCTTCGTCGCCCTGGGCAACCAGACCCTGCAGCAGGAGCTCGAACAGCAGGCCCGCACCGAGGCGCTGACCGGCCTGCTCAACCGCCGCGCCTTCCTGGCCGACCTGCGCCGGCGACTGGAGAGGCTGGACACCGACTCCGCAGCCGGCCGGCCATCCGAAGGCGGTGCGCTGCTCTTCCTCGACCTCGACAATTTCAAGCCGGTCAACGACCTGCTGGGGCATGAAGCCGGTGACGCGGCGCTGGTGGCGGTGGGCAACCTGTTGCGCGACAGCGTGCGCCCGACCGACCTGGTGGCCCGCATCGGCGGGGACGAATTCGCCCTCTGGCTCGACGGCGTCAATGAGGCAACCGCCGCCGCCCGTGCCCAGGCCATCCTGGCCGCCACCGCGACGCTGCCCGCCTTGCTGCGCACCGCGCCCACCGCGCTCGGCTTCAGCATCGGCTGTGCCCTGTATCGCCCCGGCGGTGGGGACAGGCCGGAAACCCTGCTGGCGCGGGCGGATGCCACCATGTATGCCGCGAAACGCGCCGGGCGCGGTTGCTGGCGGGTGGCCGAAGCCACCGCATGACAGCGCTTGCGGCCTATGAGGAGGCGAAGCGATCGGCCGCCAGCCCGCATGCCGCCGAACGCGCGGCCCTGGCGCGGCAGGCCGATGTCGCGCCGGAACTCCTCTACTTCCTTGCCTGGGACAGGGCACAGGCCGTGCGCCGGGCGGTGGCCGCCAATGCCGCCACGCCGCCGCAGGCGGACAGGCTGCTGGCCGGCGACATGGACCCGGCGGTGCGGGCGGTGC
>JAEWCI010000212.1 GCA_023390705.1 Pseudomonadota bacterium | reverse complement strand
GCCGAGCGCCTGGCCGAGCGGTTCGGCCAGCAGCCGCGCCGTCAGGTCCACGCCACCGCCGGGCGGAAAGGGGGCGATCAGCCGGATGGGCCGGTTCGGATAGCCCGTGGGCTGCGCCCGGGCGGCGATCGGCGCCGCCAGGGCGGCGGCCAGCAGGCTTCGGCGACGCATCGGCGTTCTCCCCCGTGCTGCGCCGAGCCTAGCATTCCCTGTGCCATGCGAAAGCCCGCTCGCGCCCCTCGCCGTGGCGGGCTATGGCCGCCGGAGAGAGAAACGGGGCAGGCAATGAGCGAGGCGGCATTCGACCCGCGTGACCACCGGCTGGTGCCGCGGCAGCGCTGGTTCGAGGACTTCACCCTGGGCGAGCGCTTCCCGCTGCCCAGCCGGACCATGACCAGCGGCCTGTTCGCCGCCTTCCAGGCAGCTTCGGGCGACAACTATCCGATCCACTACGACCGCGAATTCTGCCGCGCCCATGGCATGCCGGACCTGCTGGCGCACGGTTTCCAGGTGGTGGTCCAGACCTGCGCCGGGGCCGGGCTGTTTCCCCATATGGTGGAGGAATCGCTCAAGGGGTTCATCGAGCAGTCGAGCCGCTTCCTGGCCCCGGTGCTGCTGGGCGACACGCTCTATCCCTGCCTGACGGTGGACGAGATCGCGCCCAATCGCAGGACCGGCGTCATCGGGCTGCGCAGCACGGTGCACAACCAGCGCGGCGTGCTGGTGATGGAGGGCCGCCAGCGCTACCTGCTGCGCAAGCGGCCCGTCGCATGAACCGGCGCCTGGCCTGACGGAAATGGCCGGATCAAGTCCGGCCATGACCTGTTTCGGCGTGACCGCCGAAACAGGTCAGTCCGCCTGCCGCAGCCCGCTTTCCTGGATCAGGCTGGCATATTTCGCCGCCTCGGCCCGCACGTAGCGGCCGAATTCGGCACGGCCGAGATAGCGGATCGGGTGCCCCGCCCGGGTCATGCCCTGGATAACCGAAGCGGTGCGGAGCGTCTGCCCGCAGGCCTCGTCGAGCTTCGCCACCACCGCATCCGGCGTGCCGGGGGCGGTGAAGATGCCGGTCCAGAGCGGGAAGACCAGGTCATGGCCGAGTTCACGCAGCGTGGGCGTTTCCGGGAAATCCGGGCTGCGCCGATCGGCGAAGATGGCGATGGCGTGCAGCCCGTATTGCTGCACCAGATTCGCCTCCGCCGTCAGCATCTGCACCGTGCCGGACTGCATCGCCAGCACGCTGTCACCCGAGCCACGGAAGGGGATGTGGTTCATCTGGATGCCCACCGCCCGTTGCAGGCCGGTCATCGCCAGGTGTCCCAGCCCGCCGACACCACCCGAGGCATAGGGCAACTGTCCGGGATTTGCCCGCGCCCGGGCGACGATATCGGCGATGGTGCGGATGCCGGTTTCCTTCGGCGTCATCAGCGTCGCCGGCGCCTCCGCCACCAGGCAGACCGGGGCGAGCTGGTCGGCGCGGTAGGGCGGGCGGGCGAGGAAGGCGGGCTGGATGGCGATGGGTGCCATGGAGGTCAACAGCAGAGTCTGCCCATCGGCGCGGGAGCGCACCACTTCCGCCGTGCCGATGGTGCCGGTGGCGCCGCCGACATTGCGGATGACGACCTGGGTGTTCAGGGCTTCGGAAAAGACCGGCTGGATCAGCCGGCCGATGATGTCCGTGCCGCCGCCGGGCGGCCAGGGGATAATCATCTGCGTCTGGGCCCTGGCCGGGCCGGCAGCCAGCAGCAGCCCGGCGGCAAGCGCCGCCACCTGCATCAGTGCACGCATCCTCGACGTCTCCTGCTCCCTCGGGCCCGCTTATGGTCTTGGGCTCCGAAAGGGCAGGCTAGAGAAAGCCGGGCAGCCGCCGCAAGCCTGATATGTCAGCGCCGCGGCGGGGCGCCCAGCAGGGACTCCCAGCGCACCACCTCGGCCGCGACATAGGCCTTGGCCTGGTCGAGATCGAGATCCAGCACCCGGTCGGCGCCGAGTTCGGCCATGCGGGCGCGGAATCTTTCGGTGCGCAACACCCGCGCGACGGCATCATGCAGCGCCTGCTGGATTGGCCGCGGGGTGGCCGCGGAAACCCACAGCGCCTGCCATACTGTCATCTCGGCATCCACGCCCATCTCCCGCCAGGTCGGCACCTCCGGCGCGAAGGGGCTGCGCTGCGCGCTGCTGACGGCAAAGGCGCGGGCCTGGCCGGCGCGAGCGGTGTGCAGCGCCACCGTCGCCACATCGAAGACCACGCCGATGCGGCCGGCGATCACGTCCATTTGTGCGGGCGCGCCGCCGCGATAGGGCACGGCGTTCATCTCAAGCCCGGTGGTCTTGATGAAGAGCAGCGCCGCCAGGGTGAGCGTGCCGGCGCCGGATGAGGTGGCGTAGTCGAAGCGCCCCGGCTCGGCCCGCGCCATGGCGAGGAATTCGCGCAGGTCGCGCGCCGGCACATTGTTCGCCACCAGCATGACCATGGGCGATTCCGCCAGCACCGCCACGGGCGTGAGCGCCGTCGCGACATCGATGGGCGCATTCGGCGCCATGGCCCTGAGCCCGGCCTGGCCGGTATTGCTGAGCAGCGCGGTATGGCCATCCGGCGGGGCGCTCACCACCGCCTGCGCCCCCAGCATGCCCTGGGCGCCGGGGCGGTTCTCCACGATCACGGGATGGGGAAGCTGGCCGGTCAGCGCCTCCGAGAGCACCCGGGCTACCGTGTCGTTCGAGCCGCCCGGGGCGGCGGAGACGATGAAGCGGATGACCCGGTTGGGGTATTCCTGGGCGGCGGCGGGCAGCGCCGCCAGCAGGGCCAGCGCGGCGAGAAGGCAACGGCGCACCGCCTCAGCCCTCCAGCCGGCGCATGAAGCGGCGGGACGAACGGAAGAAGGGGCGCACCCGCAGCGTCCATTCGGTGTTGCGGGCTGCCTCCCATTCCGGGGTCTGGTTCACCTCCGGCCGTTGGAAACGGTAGGCCGCCAGCAGGTTCGGCGCGCCGCCGTCCAGCCGTTGGAAGCGGGTGCCGCCGAGGCAGCCGGGGCAGGAGGTGAGCATCGGCAGATGTTCCTTCTCATACCACTCGAAGACCGCTGGAAGGTTCTCCTCCGCGATGTCCAGCTCCACCGTGTAGAGGAAGGGGGAAAGCACCCGTGCATTCCCGAGCGAGGCCAGGAAACGGTAGGGGATGCCGGCCGGGGCCGGGCTGGGCGGCGGCTCCAGCCAGGTCCAGACGTCGGACGGGTCCTCGATATTGACGTAATGCGGCCCGGCGCCCCTGCCGGGCGCGATGATCAGATCGGCCATCGCCTTCCTCCCGTTTGAAGGGCAGTATCGCGCGCCTGACCTCCACGGCAAACAGGGGAAACGCAGCCATGGCCAGATTGCCCTATCCCGACCCGAACGACGCCGAACGCGCCGAGGCCGCGCGGGTGGTGACGGAAAGCCGCAAGCGGATCGGCCACCTGCACCGCATGCTGATGCACAGCCCGCCGGTCTCCATCGGCTGGATCCAGTTCTTCGATGCCGTGCGCTGGAAGACGCAGCTTTCCGGCGCGCTGCGGGAACTGGTGATGTGCCAGGTGGCGGCCATCAACGGCGCGGATTACGAATGGCAGGCCCATGCGCCGATCGGCCTCAAGGAAGGGCTGCGGCAGGAACAGTTGGATGCGCTGCCGAACTGGGCGGAGAAGGATGTCTGGAACGCCGCCGAACGCGCCGCCCTGGCGCTGTGTGACGAGATGACGAAGAAGGTGCATGTCTCCGACGAGACCTTCGCGGCGGTGAATGCCGCCCTGCCGGAGCGTGAGGTGATGGAGCTGGTGGTCACCATCGCCGGCTACAACTGCGTCTCCCGCGTGCTGGAGGCGCTGCAGATCAACGGGGCCGACAAGCTGTGAGTGACCTGAAGCTGAACGGCGCCGAATGGCTGGCCCGCAGCCTGAAGGAATCCGGCATCGGCCATTTCTTCTTCGTGGATGCCGTGCTGCGCCGGACCCTGCTGGCGATGGAAAGGCTCGGCGTGCAGCCGGTGCTGGCCCATACCGAAAAAGCCGCGGTCTACATGGCCGATGCCTATGGCCGCGTCAGCGGCCGCCCCGGCGTGGTGGCGGCGCAGTCGGTCGGCACCGCCAACCTCGCGGCGGGGTTGCAGGATGCCTATCTGGGCCGCAGCCCGGTGCTGGCGCTGACCGGCCACAAGGTGACGGCGCAGCAGCACCGCAACGCCTATCAGGAATTGCACCACTGGCCGCTCTTCGCGCCGGTGACCAAGCATTCCGCGCTGTGCGACACCGCCGAGGATCTGGCGCGGCAGTTCCGCCAGCTCTGGAGCGCCGCGGTCAGCGTGCCGCCGCGCCCGGTACATCTCGACCTCAACGGGTTGATGGGCGAGTTCGTCGAAACCAGCGAGACCGCCGTGCCGCCCGCGGCGCTGGGCGGCTGGGCGGCGCCGCTGCACCGGCCGGTGGCCGATGCCGCTTCGGTGGAAGCGGCGGCGAAGGCGCTGCTTTCGGCGAAGAAGGTGGTGATCGTTGCCGGCGATGGCGCGGCGCTTTCCGGCTGCGGCGCGGAGTTGCTGGCGGTGGCCGAGGCACTGAAGGCGCCCATCGCCACCTCGCTCGGCGCCCGCGGCATCATCCCGACGCGGCATGAGCTGGCGGTCGGCGTGGTGGGCAACTACTCCGCCCCGCCGGCGAATGAGATCGTCTGCGGCGCCGATCTGGTCTTCTTCGTGGGCTGCGACACCGGCGACCAGGTGACGCATACCTGGCGCGTACCGGCGCCCGGCGTGCGGGTGGTGCAGATCGACGCCGACCCGCTGGAATTCCACCGCAGCTACGCCGCCGAGATCACGCTGCTCGGCGACCCGAAGGCGGTGCTGGCGGCCCTGGTCGCGGCGCTTGGCCGGCCCGCGCGGGATGGCGAATACCTCGCCTGGGCGCAGGGCCTCATGGCCGCCTGGCGCAAGGCCGTGGCGCCAAGGCTGGCGAGCGACGCCGTGGCGATCGACCCGGCCCGGCTCTGCGCCGAGATCACCGCGGCTCTGCCGAAGGACGGCATCCTCGTGGCGGATACCGGCTATTCCGGCATCTGGACCGGCACGCTGATCGACCTGGAACCGACCCAGACCTATCTGCGCGCGGCGGGTTCGCTCGGCTGGGCCTTTCCGGCGGCGCTGGGGGCCAAGTGCGCGGCGCCGGAGCGCAAGGTGGTGGCCTGGTCCGGCGATGGTGCGCTCTACTACCACCTGCCGGAACTGGAGACGGCGCGGCGGCGCGGCATCGCGGTGACACTGGTGGTGAACAACAACAGCGGCTTCGGCCAGGGCTGGCCGAACTACCTGAAGCAGGCCGGCAACCGCCCGCAGGCCGCCGAGCAGGTGCTGCGCTTCGGGCCGACCGACTTCGCGCAGGTCGCGCGGGATTTCGGCTGCAAGGGCATCCGCGTGGAGCGCCCGCAGGACATTGCCGGTGCGCTGCGCGAAGCGATTGCCAGCAATGAGACGGTGGTGGTGGACGTGGCGACGGATATCGAATGCCGCGCCCCGGAACCCTGGACGCCATAGGGGAGAGCAGGACATGGCACGAGTAGCGGTCATTGGCGCCGGGACCATGGGCCACGCCCTGGCACTGGTCTTCGCCCTGGGTGGCCACCAGGTACGGTTGACCGACAGCAGCGAGGCGACGCTGGCCCGCGCCCAGGGGCTGATGGAGAAGGCCCTGGCGACGCTGGTGGAGAATGGCGAGGCGCCGGCCGAATGGACCAGCGCGCATCTCGCCCAGGCCGTCACCCGCCATGCAGACCTTGCGGAATGCGTGGATGGCGCCGAGGTGATCATCGAGGCGATCATCGAGGTGCCGGAGGCCAAGCGGAAGCTGTACCAACAGCTTGCGCAACTGGCGCCGAAGGACGCGGTGATCGCCAGCAACACCAGCCAGCTGGATGTCTTTCCGCTGATCCCGGAAAGCCTGCAGGAAAGGGCGATGATCGCCCACTGGTACACGCCGCCCTATCTGGTGGACCTGGTGGATGTCATCCCCGGCCCGAAATGCCGGCCGGAACTGGTGGACAAGGTGCATGACATGCTGGCCGCCATGGGCAAGCAGCCGCTGCGCCTGCGCAAATTCGTCCAGGGCTATGTCGCCAACCGCATCCAGGGCGCCATTGGCGCCGAGGTGCAATACCTGCTGGAGGAAGGCGTCGCCTCGCCCGAGGAAATAGACGCCGCCATCATCCATGGGCTGGCGCTGCGCCTGCCGATCCTGGCGGTTTTCGCCAAGGCGGACTTCACCGGCCTGGCGCTCAGCCAGTCCATCCTGGCCAATGGCAGCTACACCCCGCCGCCGCCGCGGCGAAAGAGCGCTGTGCTGGACAAGCTGGTGGCCGAGGGCCGCACCGGTGTGCTGGCCGGCGCCGGCTACTACGACTGGAACGAGGACCCGGCGAAATTGTTCGAAGCGCGTGACAGGAAGCTGATCCAGTTGAAGCAGGCGCTTCGGCAGATCGGCACCATGGCAGGGTTGGAGCGCAAGCTATGATTTCCTACGACCTCAGGGGCAGGACGGCGCTGGTCACCGGCGGCGCATCCGGCATCGGCCTCGCTACCGTCACGCTGCTGGCGAAGTCCGGCTGCAAGGTGGCGATCAACCACCTGGCCGATGATCCGCGCGGGCCGGAACAGGTGGAGCGCCTGCGCAACATGGGCTGCGACGTGCTCTCGGCCCCCGGCAATGTCGGCAGGCCGGGCGAGTGCGAGGCGATGGTGCAGAAGGCCATCGCCGATCTTGGCGGCCGGCTGGACTACCTGGTGAACAATGCCGGCACGCCCGGCACCGCCAGCAGCATCCCGGCGCGGGAGATGGACCGCATCACGGAGGAATTGTGGGATACGGTGCTTGAGGTGAACCTCAAGGGCGTGTTCCGCTGCACCAAGGCGGCCATGGCCGCGCTGAAGGCGAGCCATGGCGCGGTGGTCAGCACGGCGAGCATCTCGGGCTTCAACTCGGCCGGCTCCTCCATGGCCTATGGCGCGACCAAGGCGAGCGTCATCTCGCTGACCAAGAATTTCGCCCGCGCCCTGGGGCCGGAGGCGCGGGCCAATGCCATCGCCCCCGGCGCCGTGGACAGCACCTGGATGGTGCAATGGACCAATGAGCAGCGCGCCAGCTCCATCGACAAGGCGCTGCTCAAGCGCCGCTGCACGCCGGAGGACCTGGCCGAGGTCATCGTCTTCCTGCTGGCCGGCGCCGCCATGGTGACAGGCCAGACCGTGGTGGTGGATGGCGGGCTGACGCTCGCCTGAAGTAGGCGTGGCGGCGTTCAGTCCAGCGCCGCCACGCACTCGATCTCCAGCAGGAATTCGGGCGCCGGCAGCGCGGCGACCACGCATGTCGTGCGGGCCGGCAGGTGTTCGGCCGGGAAGGCGGCGGCGTAGAGGCGGTTCATCTCCCGCACATCCTCCGCCCGGGTCAGCAGGACATTGGTCTTCACCACCCGGGTCAGGTCCGCCCCGGCCTCGGCCAGCACCTGCCGCAGATTGACCATGACCTGGGCAAATTGCGCCGGGAAGTCGCCGGTGGCGATGCGGCCCTGCGCATCCAGCGGCGCAACGCCTGAGACATAGAGCGTGGTACCGTGCCGCACCGCCAGCGACAGTGGCGGGAATTTGCGGCCGTCCCGCGGCGGGCCGAAGCGCTGGATGTCCGGCATGGCTCTTGCTCCCTGGTCTTGTGCGTCTTGCGCGCGGCCCCTGCCGTGCCGCACCATCCTGCACCGCCCAAGGACCAAGCACCATGCCACGGATCGATGCCGAACGCTTCCTGAAGGACCTGAACGAGTTGCGGAAGATCGGCGCCTACAAAACCGGCGTCCACCGCCCGACCTATTCGCCGCAGGACATGGAAAGCCGGCGCTGGCTGATGGAAAGGCTGGCGGAATGCGGGCTGGAGCCTTCCATTGACGGCATCGGCAATGTGTATGGCCGGCACAAGGGGCCCGGGCCGCACCTGCTGGTCGGCAGCCATATCGAATCCCAGAACCATGCCGGCTGGCTGGACGGCGCGCTGGGCGTGGTGGCCGGGGTGGCGCTGGCCCGTGCCGGGCTGCCCGTGGATGTCTGCGCCTTCGCCGATGAGGAAGGCCATTTCGAGGGCGGCTTCCTCGGCAGCCGCAGCATCATCGGCGAGCTTCCCGAGGAGGAGATCGACCGCAGCCGCAACCGCACCGACGGCACGCCGCTGCGCGACGCCCTGGCGGCGGCGGGCCTTGCCGGCAAGCCGCGGATGCAGTTGGAGCCTGGACGCCACAAGGGCTTCTTCGAGATGCATATCGAGCAGGGGACGCAGTTGGAAAGCGCCGGCCTGCGTCTCGGCGTCGTCACCGGCATCGTCGCCATCTGGCAGTGGCGCATCCAGTTCCAGGGCCAGCAGGACCATGCCGGCGGCACCACCATGGCGGAGCGCCGCGACGCCGGGCTTTCGGCGGTGCGGCTGCTGGCGGCGATCGATGCGGAATTCCCCCGCATCTGCGGCCCGCGCAGCACCTGGACCACCGGCCGCATCACGCTGGACCCCGGCGCGCCCAGCATCATCCCCGGCAGCGCCGATGTGCTGTTCCAGTTCCGCGATGTGGAGATGGCGGCGCTGGAACGCATGGAGGAAGCCCTCCGCCGCCTGGTGCAGGAAAGCAACAGGCGGGAGAAATGCCCGGCCAGCCTGACCCAGATGTCCCGCGCCACCCCGGCGCTCTGCGACCCGGCGATGATGGCGGCGCTGGAGGCGGCGGCGGAAAGGCATGGCGCCGGTGCCTGGCAGCGCATGCCGAGCGGCGCCGGGCACGACGCGCAATACATCGCCAAGCGCATGCCTGCCGCCATGCTCTTCGTGCCGAGCATCGGCGGCATCAGCCACCACTGGGCGGAGGACACCAAGGAGGAGGACCTGGCGCTGGGCTGCCAGGTGCTGGCCGATGCGGCGGAGAGCTTCCTGAAGGGCTAATCACCCTCGTCCGGGATGTTCAGCAGCACGCCGCAGGCCTTGCAGTGCACGGCATCGGGGTCGTGGCGCTGCAGGCCGCAGGAAGGGCAGGGGAAGCGCACCTTGTTCGGCCGGAACAGCGTCTGCGCCAGCCGCACGAACAGCGTGACCCCGGCCAGCATGATCACCACCGAAAGCAGCCTGCCGGTGGTGCCCGGCAGGGTGATGTCGCCGAAGCCGGTGGTGGTCAGGGTGGTGACGGTGAAATAGAGCGCATCGCTGTAGCTGGTGATGCCCGGATTCCAGCGGTGCTGCGTCTCATAGACCAGCCCGGTCATGACGAACAGGAAGACCGCCAGGTTCAGCGTGGCGATCGCCACCTCCTCATTGCGGCGGAATAGGCCGAAATCCCGCCGCAGCCGTGCCAGGGTCCGGTAGGAATGGATCAGCCGCAGGGTGCGGAACACCCGCAGGAAGGCCAGTCCCTCGCCCAGCAGGGGCGCCAGGAAGGACAGCACTGCCACCATGTCCGCCAGCGAGACCGGATGCAGGCAGTCCCGCAGCGGCCGCCGGCTGGCATAGAGCCGGGCGGCGATCTCCACCGCCAGCACCAGGCCGATCGCCACATCCACCACTTCGATCCACGGGGCGCGTTCGAGGAAGGAGGCGACCACGACGAAGACGATGGTGGCCAGGTCGAAGACCAGCACCGCGTAGCGGAAGCGGTGGGCGTCCGGCGTGTCCCCTTCGTAGAGGCGCCGTATCCTGGCGCGCAGCGTGGTGGAGCCATGATGCCTGCGCCAGCCGGGCGGAAGCCTCATTGGCCAGCCCTAGCCCAGATACTGCAGATCCGCGTCCACCGAGAGCGCCTGGCCGCTGATCGTCGCGCCGAAGGGGCTGCACAGGTAGAGCGCCATGTTGGTGATGTCCTGCGCCGTCACGTAGCTGCGCAGCGAGGAGGCCCGCAGCAGCTCCGCCTCCTTCTCGGCGAAGCTCATCTGCATGGCCTGGGCCTTGGCCTCGATCACGCGGCGGATGCGGTCGCCGGCGACGAGTCCGGGCAGGATGGCGTTCACGCGGATGTTGTCGGGGCCGAGTTCCACGGCCAGCGACTTGGTGAAGCCCACCACGCCCCATTTCGCCGCGGCATAGGGGCTGCGCAGCGGGAAGCCGAAGCGCCCGGCCGCCGAGGAGAGGTTGACGATGCAGCCACCGCCGGCCTGCCGCAGCGCCGGCACCGCGCGGCGGGCGCAGTGGAACATCGCTTCCAGGTCTATCCTCATGGTGCGGGAGAGCTGGTCCGGCGCGACATCCTCCACCCGTGCCGTGGGGCCGGCGATGCCGGCATTGTTCACCAGCACGTCCAGCCCGCCGAGCCTGGCGATGGCGCTGTCCACGAAGCTCTCGCAGGCCTCCACCTGCTCCATGTCGGCGAAGATATTGGGGTGGGGGCAGTTGGCCAAAGCCTCCCGATCCACGTCGCAGACGAAGACCCTGGCGCCGCAAGCGGCGAAACTGTCGGCCATGACCCGGCCGATCCCGCCGGCACCCGCGGAGATGGCGACGCGCAGCCCGTCCAGCCGGACGGTGAGGGGGGTGGTGGCGCCGGGCATATGTTTCCTCCTGGGCTCGTCCCTCCATTGGGTAGCCTTGTCACGGTCCGGCGCAAGGCCCATCCCGCCGCAACCATTCCGCGCTATGCTGAATGGGAAACGCAACGGAGTCGCCGATGACGAGTTTCGAGATCGTCCTCATCGTCCTGCTGGTGCTGGCGGTGGTCACTGCCTACAAGGGCATCCGTACCGTGCCGCAGGGCGAGGTCTGGACGGTGGAGCGCTTCGGCGCCTTCACCAAGCTGCTGCAGCCGGGGCTCAACTTCATCATCCCCTATATCGAAAGCATCGGGCACCGGCTGAACGTGCAGGAAGTTGTGCTGGACATCCCGGAACAGGATGTCATCACCCGGGACAATGCCACGGTGGCGGTGGATGGCATCGTCTATTACCGCGTCATGGACCCGGCCAAGGCGGCCTACCAGGTGCAGAACCTGCAGATGGCGCTGACGGCGCTGGCGATGACCAATATCCGCGCGGTGATCGGCGAGATGGATCTGGACTCCACCCTCTCCGGCCGTGAACGCATCAATTCCTCGCTGCTGGCCATCCTGGACGGCGCCACCGACCCCTGGGGGGTGAAGGTCAGCCGGGTGGAACTGCGCAAGGTGGAGCCGCCGGAGAACCTGATCCGCGCCATGAACCTCCAGATGACGGCGGAGCGCGAGCGCCGCGCCGCGGTGATGCGGGCGGAAGGCGAGAAGCAGGCCCTGGTGCTGGCCGCCGAGGGGCGCCAGATGGCTGCCGAGCGCGATGCCCAGGCCCGCGAACGCCTGGCCGAGGCGGAGGCCAAGGCGACGCAGATGGTGGCCGAAGCCGCCGCCGGGGCCGGCGAGGCGGCGCTGCGCTACTTCATCGCCGACAAATACGTGAAGGCCTTCGAGGCACTGGCCACCAACCCTTCCAGCAAGATGGTGGTGGTGCCGATGGAGGCGAGCGCCCTGGCCGGCGGCATCACCCAGGCGCTGGAATTGCTGCGCCTGCCCGCCGGCGGCCCGCCGCCCGCCCTGCCGGATGCCGGCCTGCCGGGGGGTAGCCCGTGGAACCGGGCCTGATCTGGGTTCTCGGCGGACTGGTGCTGCTGGGCGCGGAACTCGCGCTGCCCGGGGTCTTCCTGCTCTGGGTCGGGCTGGCGGCGATCGGCGCCGGGCTGTTCATCCTGGCCGTGGCGCCGCCCTTCTGGGCGGCGGTGGTGGTGTTCCTCGTGCTGCTGGCGGCCGGCATCGCCGTGGCGCTGCGGCTGCGCGGCAACCACCTGCCGCGGCCACGGGTGAACACGCCGGATGCCGGGCTGGTCGGGCGGGAGGGCGTGCTGTTGACCGCCGAGGGACCCGGGCTGCGAGTGCGGCTTGGCGATTCCGACTGGCCGGCGCGGCTGCCACGCGATGTTCCGGCCCTGCCCGCCGGGACGGTGGTACGGGTGGAAGGGGTGGACGGCACCACCCTGGTGGTGCGGCCGCACAGCGCCTGACCGGACCCAGGCCCTGACCCTACCCAGGCCGGCAGCCCGCGCGCCGCACGGCCCCGGCGGCGGGCGTCCTCGCACAACGGCGCCGCCTCTGCCGGGTGGACGGCGCAACCACACCGATCCGTCTGCCTTACCCTGGAACAGCGGCAGCCCTGCTGTGCAAGTGCCGGCCGAAGGGCCTGGGCGAGTGTCGGTTCCATTGGAAGTGGCCGAGGTGACGGCAAGATCCCACCCGAGGGCGATGGAGGGCTCCTTGGGCCACTCCGCCGCCCGTGTTGACCCGGGGGGAGCCGCCCGGGACCTTCAGCCACGCCGCCGGACGGGGCAAAGGACACCCGGCTGCTGCGATTTCCGCTGAAGGCGAAGGGTGGCGCTGCCGCCGCCCGGGACAGGAGTGCCCATCATGACCGAAACCCTGCAACTGGTCTGTCCGCATTGCGCCGGGCTCAACCGCGTGCCGGCGGCGCGGCTGGGGCAAGGGCCGAAATGCGGCCACTGCCACCAGGCGCTGTTCCAGGGCCACCCGGTGGCGCTGGACGAGGCCGGCTTCCGCCGCCAGGTGCAGCACAGCCAATTGCCCCTGCTGGTGGATTTCTGGGCCGCCTGGTGTGGCCCCTGCCGTGCCATGGCGCCCGAATTCGAAGCCGCGGCGAAGATGCTGGAACCGCAGATGCGCCTCGCCAAGCTGGATACGGAAGCCGCGCCCGCCGTGGCGCAGGAATTGCGCATCACCGGCATCCCCACCCTGGCGCTCTTCGCCGGCGGGCGGGAGGTGGGGCGGCAGAGCGGCGCCATGCCGGCACGGCGCATCGTCGAATGGGCACGCGCCGCACTCAACCCTTGAGGCGGATCAAGGCGCAGCCGGCGGGGAAGCCCTACGCAGTGTCGATCCAGCGGAGGCACTGCGGATGACCCGTAACATTGGCAGCCTGGACAAGTGGCTGCGCGTCCTGGCCGGTCTGGTCCTGGTCGCGCTCGGCCTGTTCGGCCCGATTGGCTGGTGGGGCCTGGTCGGCCTCGTGCTGCTGGGCACCGCACTGGTCGGCTGGTGCCTGCTCTATGTGCTGCTTGGCCTGAATACCTGCCCTCTGACGCGGCGCACCAGCTAGGCTGGGGGCGAACCGAAGGGGAGGCGGGGCGATGCGGGGCAGGCTGCTGCTCGTTCTCGGTATCGGCCTCGCCGTCCTGGGCGGCGGCGTCTGGGCCCTGCGTCATCGCCCACTGGCGGTGCCGGTGGCGCAGCAGGAGCAAGACGTGCCCGTGCGGGTCTTCGGCCTCGGCACCATCGAGGCGCAGATCAGCTCCCGCATCGGCTTCGAGGTCGCCGGCACGCTCATCGAATTGCATGCGGACCATGGCGACCGGGTCGCCGCCGGCACCGTGCTGGCGCGGCTGAACCCGGCCGCGCAGCAGGCGCGGGTGGCCAAGGCCGAAGCCGGGCTGCAAAGCGCGGAAGCGCAGCAGTTGCGCGTCGCCGCGGCGCTGGAGCGCGCCACCGCGC
>JAEWCI010000628.1 GCA_023390705.1 Pseudomonadota bacterium | reverse complement strand
CTCCTGGCGTTCTGGCTACTGCTGGCGCTGGGCTGCGGGGCGGCGGCACTGCTCCGCCTCGAAAGGCCTCCAGAGGCGCCCCAGGCGGTCGCAGGCCAGGCAAAGGCAGAGCCTCGTGACGGGCCAGCGCCAGGCCTGCGGCCGACGCCGTGAGGCGCGGCTCCGGCTGTGGATTCCGACTGCGCCGGCCGCAGGTCGGGACTTCAGCCCGGTGGCATCAGACCGGGTCGAGGCGCAGGATGCGCCCGCGCGCCTCGTCGGTGAGAATATAGAGGCTGCCATCTGGCCCCGGCACCACATGGCGCATGCGGACCATGTTCCATAGCAGCCGCTCCTCGCTCATCACCTGGTCGCCTTCGGTGGCGAGGCGCACCAAGCCCGGCGCGTTCAGCGTGGCGAGGAACAGGCTGCCGCGCCAGCCAGGGAAGGCCTCACCTGCATAGAAGGCGATGCCGCTCGGGCTGATCGCCGGCGTCCAGACCTTGACCGGATCCTCCATCCCCGGTGCCGAGCGCAGGTCGGAGATGACGGAGCCATCATAGTCGATGCCGTGTGTCGCTACCGGCCAGCCGTAATTGGCGCCAGCGCGGATGATGTTCACCTCGTCTCCGCCGCGCGGGCCGAATTCGGCCTCCCACAGACTGCCAGTCCAGGGATTGAAGGCGAGGCCTTGCGGGTTGCGATGGCCGTAGGAGTAGATTTCCGGGCGAGCGCCCGGGCGGCCGAGGAAAGGGTTACCGGCTGCCGGCGAGCCGTCGCGTTCCAGCCGCAGCACCTTGCCCGCGAGATCGCCAAGGCGCTGCGCGCGGCCTCGCTCAAGCTGCCGCTCACCGGTGGAGAGATAGAGCTTGCCGTCCCGCGGCCCGAATGCGATGCGGCAGCCGAAGTGGCCCCGGCCACGCTCCTGTGCCGGCGTTACGTCCAGGATGGGGGTCGCGCCCTCCAGCGCGGTGGCGTCGGGCGAGAGGACCGCGCGGGTCAGTCGCGTCAGCACACCCCCCGTCGCGAGCGCTGAATGGCAGAAGTAGAGCTCGCGTGTCACAGCGAAGTCGGGCGCGAGGGCGATGTCGAGCAGGCCCGCCTGGTCGCCTGTGACCACCTCCGGCACGCCGCCCAGTGGGAGCGAAACCCTCCCATCGCGGCCTACCACGCGCATCCGCCCAGGCCGCTCGGTGACCAGCAGGCGCCCATCCGGCAGGAAGGCGGCGCCCCAGGGGTGATCCAGCCCTGTCGCCAAGGTGGTCACCCGGAAGGTCGCGCGCTCGGACCTGACCGGAGAGCCGAACCGGTCCCGCGCCGTGGCGGCAAGGCCGGCCAGGAGGATGGTGCCGGCGGTCCCAAGGATGAGCCTCCGCATGGGGATTTGCATGGAACGGCGACGGAGCGGTCGCAAGGCGGTGGCACGCATGGTGAGGGCGGCCAAAGCGAAGGGCATGCCAATGCCATCCCGCCAGGGGATCATCGCCAGGCCCAGGCCGCGGGCCCGCATCCCGCCCAAGGTCTTGCGCGCTGCATCGCAAGGCGCGAGCACGCTCGGCCCGGCGGGTGCCTTTTCTCTTTGCCCTCCAGGGGATCCCGCCGCCCGCCATTGGCACGAAGCTTGTTTCCATGCAGAGGCCACGCGGCACGAGGTCGGCAACAGCCGGTGGCCCTGGCCCACCGCGGCCAGGCGGATCCGCGAAACGAGGGGCGGAAGCGGTGCTGTTCAACTCCTGGACCTTCATCCTCTTCTTCCTGACAGTCCTGGCGTTCTACGCGCTCGCAAACCGGACCGGTGGGTACCGGCTGCAGAACCGTGTGCTGCTGGTCGCGTCCAACGTCTTCTACGCGGGGTGGGATTACCACCTCACCCCGGAAGCGGGGCGCCGCTACGCGCTGGCCGTGCTGGCGCGACTGGAAAGCGAAACCTGGGCGGCGCGCGGCGCGCCATAGGCGCGGCCGGCGCTACGGCCCCTCGGCACAGCGGAGGCATTCTGAACCATGCGCGTGGCCCTGATCGATCCCTCGCTCTTTACCCTGCCCTATGACCGCATGCTTGCACTGGGCCTCGGCGCAGCGGGTCACCAGGTCACGCTGTACGGCCGTCATCTGAGGGCGGACGACACCGATGTGAGTGGTCTCGACCTGGTGCCGGCCTTCTACCGATTTGCCGAGGGCAGGGCTGCGGCGTGGCTGCCGAGCGCGTTCCGCCCGTTTCTCAAGGGTTTCGAACACCTGGCCTGCATGGCTGGGTTACAACGCCGCCTGCGCATGGATCCGCCCGATGTGGTGCATTTCCAATGGCTGCCGCTGCCCGTCCTGGATCGGCGCTTCCTCCAGGAACTCCGGGCGGTGGCGCCGCTCGTGCTGACGGTGCACGACAGCAATCCGTTCAATGGCGATCCCACGTCGGCTCTGCAACGCCTGAGCGCCGCCTCCTGCTTCGGCGCCTTTGACCGCCTGCTCGTGCACACTGAGCAGGGCCGCTTGCGGCTGATTGCGCAGGGCGTCGCGCCTTCGCAGGTGGTGAGGGTGTCGCACGGGCTTCTTGCAGAGCCCGTCGCGCCTGCCGCCGCAGCGCCGGACCTGATGACGGGTACACTGACCTTCCTGCTGTTCGGGACGATCAAAGCCTACAAGGGACTGGACCTGCTGATCGAGGCCTTCGCCCGCCTGCCTGGCGATCTGCGCGCCCAGGCACGCCTGCATGTGATCGGCAGGCCGCAAATGGATCTCGCCCCGATCGTGGCGCTGGCGCGCCTGCACGGCATCACCGACCGCTTGATCCTTGAGCCGCGCTTCGCCACCGAAGCGGAAGTACCGGCGCTGTTCGGCCAAGGCACGGTGGTGGTGCTGCCCTATCGCGAGATTGACGCCAGCGGCGTGCTTTCCCTGGCCATCGCCCATGGCCGTCCGATCATCGCATCGCGCATTGGCGGCTTCGCCGAGATCCTGGAGGACGGCGCGCACGGCCTGCTGGTGCCGCCTGATAATCCCGACGCACTTGCTGATGCACTCGCGCGCCTGCTGCGCGACCGGGTTTTCACCGCCCGCTGCGCCGCTCGGGTCTGCGATCTCGCCTCGGCTGTACCTGGCTGGAAGGAGATCGGGCGCCACACCGCCGAGCTGTACGCGGATGCTGTGACGGCGCGCCGCCTAGCGCCGGAGGGCACGTGCATGCGGCGTTTCGAAAGCCAGCCAATGAGGCCCGGCATCTGATACCGGCCGCGCGGGCCTGTTGAAGAACGGCATTCTGGCTTGGCGGGGTGGACCTGGGGTGTTCTGGCTAAGCGAGGGCGAGCGCTGGCGGGGATTGGGCGGGTCCGGCGACGGCCGCGTGCGCGGATCATGCTGGCTGCTGAGAGGGCAGCTGCGAGCAACAGGAGCAGGATGGCGGCGACCAGCCGCTTCAGGTTCACCGCGGCGGCGGTGAGATAGGCCTGGATCTGCATGTTGGCGAGGCTGCGCCGGACGGCACGGGCCAGGCCATGCCAGGTCTTGGCCTCGCCATGGATGCCTTCGACTTTGCTCCGGTCGCCTGCCGCATGAGGATCCACCTGCCTGGTCCGTCCCGATGCGATGGCGCCCTTGGCGAAGCTCGCGGTCTGCGAGGCGATCGGCATCGCAGCGAGCGCCGCATTCAGCTACGGCAAGCACCACGGACGCTCGCCACCCTGCATTATGCGGCGGCAGGGCACGCCGCGAACCTCGTGGGCGCGGCCCGCTGCTTGCTCCTTCGCCAGCGCCAGCCCTGGCGCCGTGCAACGCTCTCCCCCGCACCGGCCCCGGGCTACAGCCAAGGGAGGAGGAGCGATGCTTATAGGCTCCGTTTTCGGCGCAGCAACTCTCTTCGCTATTGCGCTCATCGTCTACCATCATCTGGCCTGGCCAGCCATGCTCGCCCGTTTCCGCCGTCGCCATGCGCCGGCACCGGTGCCCCCCAGGACGTGCGGCGCGGCCGCGCCGCGCATCACGGTGGTCATGCCCGCGCACAACGAGGCCGATTTCATCGCAGCGAAAATCCGCAACCTTGCGGCGCTGGACTACCCTGCAGAGGTGCTCAGTCTGGTTGTTGCCTGCGACGGCTGCACCGACGCGACCGCCGCGCTGGCGCGCGCGGCTCTCGCCGAACCTGCCTGCACGCATCTCAACGCGTATGTCATCGAGCACCGGCGCAACCGCGGCAAGGTCGCGGTGCTGAACGAGGCGATTGCCGGCGTGAAGACCGAAATCGTCGCCCTTACCGACGTCTCGGCGATGCTGCCGGCCGACGCGCTGTGCCGCGTCGCGGCCCATTTCACCGACCCGAACCTCGGCGCCCTCGGCGGCACCTATGTCATGGACCGCCCCGGATCGGCCGGCGAGGCGAAGTACTGGACCTATCAGGTAGCCGTGAAGCTGGGCGAGGCGGCGCTCGGCGCCCCGCTCGGCCTGCACGGCGCCTTCTGGGCTTTCCGCCGCGCAGCCTGGACCCCGCTGCCGGTGGATACGATCAACGACGACTTCGCGCTGCCCATGGCCATTTTCCGTCGTGGCTGGCGCATCGCCTACGATCCTGGCCTGCCGGTGCACGAGGCCGAGAGCGCCGACCCGGCGGCCGAGCGCCGCCGCCGACGCCGCATCGCGGCGGGCAACGCGCAGCAGTTGCTGCGGCATTTCTGGCTGTTGCACCCGCGACATGGCGGAGTCGCCCTCGCCTTCGCCTCCGGTAAGGCGCTGCGCGTCATGATGCCTTTCCTGATCGCCTTCACGATCCCCGCCACCTTCGCGCTCGCACCGACCTCGCAGCTCTTCGTGGCACTCGCGGCCTGCGAGGCGGCCGGCATCGTCGCGGCCGCAGCGGGTGCTGCGCTCGGCCAACGGGCCCCGCGGCCGCTCGCCATCCTGCATTATGCAGCCGCGGGGCACGCCGCGAGTCTCGTCGGCGCGGCCCGATACATACTCCTGCACCAGCGCCAGCCCTGGGGCCGCGCGGCGCTCCCTCCCGCACAGAGCCCCGGCCGAAGCCAAGCGAGGAGGAGCCTTTCCCATTGGAAGCCGCAGACCTATCTTCCGCCTCACGTCGTGGCGGCGAAACGCACCGTGGACATCGTGGCGGCTCTGGCCGGACTGGTGCTCACCGCGCCGCTCTGGCCGGCCATCATGCTGGCCATACGCCTCGACAGCCCGGGCCCGGCGCTGTTCCGCCAGCTCCGCATCGGCCGCATGCTCCCCGACCACACCGAGCTGTTCTGGATCCTGAAGTTTCGTACGATGCGGATCGACGCAGAAGCGCAGACCGGCGCGGTCTGGGCGGGGGTGGACGACCCGCGTGCCACCCGCGTCGGTCGGTTCCTCCGCCGCACCCGGCTCGACGAGCTCCCGCAATTCATCAACGTGCTGCGCGGCGAGATGTCCATCATAGGACCCCGCCCCGAGCGGCCGGCCTTCTACGGACGGCTTGAGAGGGCGATCCCCTTCTTCGCGGACCGCACGCTCGGCTTGCGCCCGGGGCTGACCGGCCTTGCGCAGGTCAGCCTGGACCATGGTACCACGCTGGAGATTCTGCGAAGCAAAGCCTCCTACGACCATGCCTACGCGATGATGCTGACAAGCCTGCACGCCTGGCTCAAGCAGGATCTCCGCATCGTCGTACGGACGATGGCTGTGATGGCGGCGCGGCGCGGCCAGTGACCGCGCGAGTGGTCAGGCCCCCTCACGGGGCGGCGGATGCATGGGCCGGCCCAGTACGCGCAGCAGGTCTTTAAGGGAGGCCGGCTTGCTCAGGTAATCGTCCATGCCTGCCTTGCGGCACTGGCGCTCGAAGGCCGGCCCGACCGCCGCAGTGAGGCCGATGATCCGGGTCATGCGGTTGGGCCCGGAACCCGCGCGGATCCTGCGCGCCGCTTCCAGGCCATCCATGACCGGCATCTGCAGGTCGAGAACGATAGCGTCATAGGCGGTGCGTTCGGCCGCGGCCACTGCCTCCAGGCCGTCAGCGGCCACGTCCACTTGCATGCCGAGCCGCTGGAGCCTGGTGTGCAGCACCAGCCGGTTGGTCAGGTTGTCCTCCGCCAGCAGCACGCGAAACGCCGCTGCGTCCGCCACGGGTTCGGCGATGCGCTCCGGCAGCGATGGCTGGGCGCTTCCCGTGTCCGACACCATCCCCAAGGCCTTGAGCATGGCCGCGTGCAGGCGGGCCGGCAGGACGGGCTTGAGCAGGAAGGCGTTCACAATGCCGGATTGCAGCGCATCCTGCGCCGCCTCGGTGATGCTCCCCAGGCAGAGGACGAGCGACACCGGCAGGTTGGCTGCGCGGATCTCGCGCGCGAGCGCGAGGCCGGCCGGGGCGGGCATCTCGCTGTCGAGCACGACCGCGGCAAAGGGGCGGCCCTCCTCGAGGGCGGTCCGCAGGGCCGCAAGCGCGGTTTCCCGGTCGCCGACCGCCGCCGGGGCTGCGCCCATGGCCTGCAGCTGGCGAGCCAGGACATCCCGGCTCAGCGGCAGGTCGTCCACTACCAGGACACGACGGCCGAGCAGGCTGTGGCGTGCCGCCTCGGCGATCGTCGCGTCCTGGCCGGCGGCGCGGCCCAGGCGGATGTCGAACCGGAACACGCTGCCGCCGCCCGCGCGCGGATTGGCGTCTATGCTGCCCCCCATGGTCTCTACGAGGCGGCGGCAGATCGCCAGGCCGAGACCAGTGCCACCGTAGCGGCGGCTGATTGAGGCATCGGCCTGGGTGAAGCGGTCGAAGAGCAGCGGGATGCGCTCGGGGTCGATGCCGATCCCGGTGTCGGCCACGACGCAGTTCAGGCGGTAGCCGTCATCCGCCCCCGGCAGCGGCTCGGCCGAGAGGGCAAGCTGGATCCAGCCGGTCTCCGTGAATTTGACGGCGTTGCCGACAAGGTTGAACAGCACCTGCCGCAGATGGCGCGGGTCACCGACCACCTGAGCCGGCAGGTCCGGCGCCAGGGCGCAGATCAGCTCCACCCCCTTCTCGGCGGCGCGTGAGCCGAAGATCTCCACGATCATCGCGACCTCCCGCTCGAGCGAGAAGGAGATCTCCTCGTGCGTCACCATCCCGGCCTTGAGCTTGGAGAAGTCCAGTATGTCGTTGAGGAGCATCAGAAGGTGCTCGGCCGAGCTCCGGAGCGCCTCGGCGTAGCGACGCTGCAAAGGTTCGAGCCGCGTGTCGAGCAGCAGTTCAGCGACGCCGATGACCCCGCTGACGGGAGTGCGGATCTCGTGGCTGATGACGGCGAGGAATTCCTCCTTCGCCTGGCTCGCGGCTCGCGCCTCGCGCTCACGGCTTTCGAGCCGTTCGGTGCGGCGCTGGAGCGCCAGCATCTGAAGCAGAAGGAGCGAGAGCGCGACCGCGGCGGCAGCGGCGGCGCCTATCTCAAGAGCGAGGGTGACGTCGTGCTCCTTCACCTGCCTGAGCACCTCGGCGCGCGTCATCACGGCCTCGACGAGGAAGCCGCCCGGGTCGCTGTGCGCGAGGGCCGCGATCACCTCGCGCCCGTCCCGGCCGCTCCAGACGCCGTCCCAGGCTGCTGGCGGTCGTGTCCACCGCGCGCGCTCGCCGTCCTCGAGCGACGCCGGGAAAGGGCTGCGCCCGTCGGAGCGCGCGATCAGCACGCCGTCGCCGGTGCGCAAGCGGATCCGAAGGCGAAAGGCCTGCGCGTAGCGCTGTGCCATCCGGGCCATCTGCTCGATATCGAGCAGCGCGATGGCGGCGCCCTGGAACTCGTTCGCGGGGCCCAGAATTGCGCGTGCCAGGGGGATTACCGATGGCGGGTCCGGACCGTGGCTCAAGGGCGCGTCCGCACCTGCCTCCGCACGCTGCCATTGTTCCGGCGTCCCAAGGCGGAGTCCTTGGACCGGGGCGGCACCGAGGTCCTTGAACCACTCCCGATCGGCGACCGACCAGCCGCTCGCCTCCCCGGAACTGGCATGGATGATCCGGCCCGAGGCGTCGACGATCAGGAAAGCTCGTGCCGGGGGTGGGCCGCTGCCGTCGGGCAGCACATTGTCGTCGATCGCCCCACTGACAATTTCCTGCAGGATGATGTCGATGCCCTGGGCCGCGTGGCCGAGCTGATCGGCGAACACCGTGGCGACGCCTTTCGTGAGCTGCTGCGCATCGGCGAAGGCGGCCCGCTTGTTCCGGCCCAGCGCAACGCTGTAGAGGACCAGGAGTGAGACCGTGATCAGCCCTGCCGCCAAGGCAAAGGCGAACCACGGCCGCGGTTCGGTCGAGTTCACGACGGCCCTAGCGGCGGGCGGGGGGCGCGCCCCGGCGGGGCGGGGGGGAGAATATGAATCCCTC
>JAEWCI010000600.1 GCA_023390705.1 Pseudomonadota bacterium | reverse complement strand
AACCAGGCCCGGATTGGGGAGCGCCGGCGGTTCGATGTTGCGGGAGAGGGCCCAGAGCTGCGCCCTGAGCGCCATGGCGCGCGGCTTCAGCGCCTCCGGCACGAAGAGCGCGAAGCGGCCGGCACGGATGCCGATGGCCTTCAGCTTCTGCCGCTGCTCGTGGCCGATGCTCTGCTCGGTGCCGCCGGGCGAAAGGCCCAGCGTCTCCCGCAGCTGGAAGGCCGGGCCGCGCAGGGTGTTGTCGGCCTCTGCCTTGGCCTCGACCGCGGCGATGGCGCCCAGTTCGCGCGCCAGCATGGTTTCCAGCCACTTGGCCAGGCGGGCCCGCACCCGCTCCCGCTGGGCGCCGTCCAGGAATTCGGAAGGCAGCACCTCCACCTGCGGCTTGCCGGGCTCGCTTCCCGGGCGGAGGCGCGCCACCTCGGCGCCCTCCCAGCTCAGGCGGTGGGAAGGCGTCAGGGCGAAGGCATCGTCCTTCGCCATTTCCAGGGCGGCGACCCGGCGCGGCATCTCCTCCTTCAGGGCGCGGCGGGCGGCGCGCAGCACCAGCTTGCGCTCCTCCTCGCTTTCAGCCGCGGCGTCGGGGTGGAACAGGAAACCCTCCACCCGGCCGACCGGATGGCCTTCCACCACCACCTCGCCGCGGCGGGTGACGGCGGAGAGCAGTTCCTCCTCCGTCTCGTCCAGCTTGCGGATCAGATGAGCGGCGCGGCGGTCCACAAAGCGGGCGGTCAGCAATTCGTGCAGGGCGTCGCTGACGGCATCCTCCACCTTGCGGGCCTCGGCCTGGAAGGCCGGGGCGTCCTTCACCCAATCGGCCCGGGCGGCGATGTAGGCCCACACCCGGATACTGGCGAGCCGGGCCATCAGCGTATCCAGGTCGCCTTCGATGCCGGCGCATTGCGCGATCTGCCCGGCGATCCAGTCATCCGGCAGCACGCCGTCCTCGGCCAGGTGGCGGAAGATGCGGCCGCAGAGATTGGTGTGGGTTTCGTCCGCCAGCTTGCGGAAATCCGGCACCTGGCAGGCTTCCCAGAGCAGCCGCACCCGGCCGCGGGTGGCGGCCAGGCCACGGATCTCCGGATCCCGCGCCAGCATGGAAAGGGTGATGTGGTCCACCGCGTCATGGCCCTTGGCCAAGCCGGGCTGCGGCGAGGGCATGGCCAGGCTGTCCAGCAGCCCGTCAACGCTGGTGAAGTCCAGTTCGCTGTTGCGCCAGGCGAGGGTCTGCAGGGGTTCGAACTGGTGGTTCTCGATCTTCTCCACCATGTCCTCCGGCAGGGGCGGGCAATCGGCGGTGGTGCCGAAGCTGCCGTCACGCATGCCGCGGCCGGCGCGGCCGGCGATCTGCGCGGCTTCCTGCGCGGTCAGCGCCCGAGCCTGGTGGCCATCGAATTTCTGCAGGGATGCGAAGGCCACATGGTCCACATCCATGTTCAGGCCCATGCCGATGGCGTCCGTCGCCACCAGGAAGTCCACTTCCCGGTTCTGATAGAGCGCCACCTGGGCATTGCGGGTGCGGGGGGAAAGCCGCCCCATCACCACCGCGCAGCCGCCGCGCCGGCCGCGGATCGCCTCGGCGATCGCATAGACCTCGGCCGCCGAGAAGGCGACCACGGCGGAGCGCGCCGGCAGGCGGGTCAGCTTGATCGGGCCGGCGTAGGAGAGCTGGGAGAGGCGCGGCCGCGTCTCGATCTCGGCCTGCGGCACCAGGCGGCTCAGCAGCGGCCGGATGGTTTCGGCGCCGAGGAACATGGTTTCCACCATGCCGCGGGCATTCAGCAGCCGGTCCGTGAAGATGTGGCCGCGGTCCGGGTCGGCGCAGAGCTGGATCTCGTCCACCGCCAGGAATTCCACGCGGCGGTCCAGCGGCATCGCCTCCACCGTGCAGGAGAACCATTTGGCCTCGGGCGGGACGATCTTTTCCTCGCCGGTGATGAGGGCGACGTGATTCTCGCCCTTCGCCGCCACCATGCGGTCGTAATTTTCCCGCGCCAGCAGGCGCAGGGGAAAGCCGATGATGCCGCTGGCATGGGCCAGCAGGCGGGTGATGGCGAGATGCGTCTTGCCGGTGTTGGTGGGGCCCAACACGGCCTTTACGCGGGCGTCAAACATGATGAGGGGCGTGGTCCGACATGCGGGGGGCATCCTTGGGCCGGGACGGGGCGGAAGGCAAGCGCAAGCAGGGAGGCAGGAAGGACTAGGAAAGCTTTCGTGTATTTTCGCGTGGATTGCGTAACGACACCACCGGTTGGCGATGGAGCGCGTGGATGCTGGCAGGGCCGGTCACCCAGGAAAGCCTGCGGGCCGCGATGCGGGCCCCGCGCTGATGGCAGCCGGGCGACCCGGAACGCCAGGGCTATATGGACTGGGTGACGGAGGGCTGGCAGGCGCTGACCGCGGCCGAGGCGCGGCAGGGCGCGGGCGAGGGCCGCGTGCTGGTGCATGTCCGCGCCTATCAGCGTGAGCGCAACGGCCGGCAGGAGCATGTCAGCGACTATGTGCAGTACCGCGCGCGGCGCGAGGGCGAGCCGGGCAGCCAACAGGCGCGGACTGCCGGTGAGCAGGCACCGCCGGCGGAGCGGCCGGCAGCGCCCCTGCCCGGGTGGCCGCGTCGCCACAGCGGCCGGTGGCGATCTTCGTGGGCGGGGCGGGGGATAGCCTGTTCAAACC
>JAEWCI010000571.1 GCA_023390705.1 Pseudomonadota bacterium | reverse complement strand
GCGACAACCCGTACTACGCGGCGGCCTCGGTCGGCTCCGCCTCGCATTTCGCGGGCATGCTCTTCGTGCAGCGGGCCGGGGTGAACGCCCAGCACCTGACCTATCGCGGTGGCAGCCCGGCCGCCATGGCGGTGCTGACCGGTGACGCCATCTTCAATTTCGGCACCATGCCTTCGGCCCTGGGGCTGGTGCAGGGCAACCGGCTGAGGGCGCTGGCGGTTTCCTCCGAATCCCGCTCCGCCCTGCTGCCGGAGGTGCCGACGGTGGCCGAGGCCGGATTGCCCGGCTTCGCCCTCTATGAATGGATCGGCCTCTATGCCCCGGCCGGAACCCCGCGCCCCATCCTGGAACGTGTCGCCGCCGCGGCCCGGCATGCCCTGGCGGACCGGGAGGTGGTGGCGCGGCTTTCGCTGCAGGGCGCGGAGCCGGCCTTCCTGGGCCTCGGGGAATTCGCGGCCTTCCTGGACCAGCAGCGCGAATTGCTGGGCGGCCTGGCTGAATCGGCAGGGCTGCGGGCCGAATGACCAGCGGGCGGGCTGCACCGCCCGCTCAGGGCCGATACCTCGCGCGCCGTCCGCCTTGGCGCGTCAGCGGGTGTCCAGCCGCCCCGCCGGAGACCCGCCCTACCCTGGGCCCGACCTGGCCGGCCCATCCCACGGCGGCGCCTCCCCGATCGCCATGGGCAGCCAGAGCACATCGCTGATGTTCCGGGCGCCGCTCGCCAGCATGGCCAGCCGGTCGAAGCCCAGCGCGATGCCGCTGCCGGCGGGCATGCCATGTTCCAGCGCGGCAAGGAAATCCTCGTCCACCTCCCAGCCCTCATCGCCGTACAGCCGGCGGCGCTCCGCCACGTCCTGGGCGAAGCGGGCACGCTGCTCGGCGGCGTCGGTCAACTCATCGAAGGCGTTGGCCAGTTCGATGCCGCCGGCGAACAGTTCGAAGCGCAGCGCGGCACGCGGGTCAGCCGGATCGCGCCGGGCCAGCGCCGCCTGCGGCGCCGGCCAATGGGTCAGGAAGGTCGCGGTTTCCCGGCCGATGCGCGGCTCGATGCGTTCCAGCAGCAAGCGGAAGAACAGATCCTCCCAGCCCTCCCCTTCCCGCGCCGGGCTGCCGATGCGGGCGGCGGCCTCGGCCAGCGTGGCGGCATCGCCCTGCCCTTCGGGCGTGACGGTGGCCAGGATGTCGAGGCCCTGACAGTATTCGGCGAAGGCTTCGGCCATGGTCAGGCGGCGGAAGGGCCGGGTCAGGTCCGTTGCCACGCCGTTATGCGCCACCTCAGGCGGGCAGACGGCACGCACGAAGTCTTCCGTCTCGTCCATCATGCCGGCCAGTCCCATGCCGGGGCGGTACCATTCCAGCATGGTGAATTCCGGGGCGTGGCGCGGGCTGGCCTCGCCATTGCGCCAGACCCGGGCCAGTTCGAAGACCGGCCCGGCGCCGGCCACGAGCAGCCGCTTCAGCGCCAGTTCCGGCGAGGTCCGCAGCCAGAGGATGCGCGCCTCCCCCGCACCGAGATGCGGGATGAATTCGCTGCGGAAGGCGCGCAGATGCACCTCCATCCCCGGCACCGGCACCAGGCAGGGGGTCTCCACCTCGGTATAGCCTCGGCCCGTGAAGAAGCCGCGGGTGGCCGCGGTCAGTTCGGTGCGACGGCGCAGGAAAGGCAGGCGCGCGGCGAGGCTTTCGGGGTGCCAAAGGGGGGACGGGCGCGGGTCCGGCATTGCAGGGTGGGCTTACAGCCTCTACCTGCGGCGGACCATGCCCGACGGCGCCCCCCCTGCCCTTCCCGACCGCACCCTGCGCTCCCCCGCCACGCTGATCGCCGCCGGCCTGGTGCCGGAGGAAGCGCGGCCGGGGCTGGAAGCGGTGGCGGAACGCTACGCCATGGCGGTGACGCCCGCGGTGCGGCACCTGATGGACCCCGCCGACCCGGCCGACCCCATCGCCCGGCAATACATCCCCGACCCGGCCGAATTGCTGACCACCCCGCGGGAACTGGCCGACCCCACCGCCGATGCGCCCTTCACCCCGGTGAAGGGGGTGGTCCACCGCTACCCGGACCGCGCCCTGTTGAAGCCCCTGCTGGCCTGCCCGGTCTATTGCCGCTTCTGCTTCCGGCGTGAATTCGTCGGCCCCGATGGCGGGCTGCTGACGGAAGCCGAGCTGGAGGCGGCCCTCACCTGGTTCGCCCGCACGCCCCAGGTTCGGGAGGCCATCCTGACCGGCGGCGACCCGCTGATGCTCTCGCCACGCCGGCTGGCGCGCATCATCGGCGCGCTCTCGGCGCTGCCGCATATCGAGATCATCCGCCTGCACAGCCGGGTACCGGTGGCCGACCCGGCGCGAATCACGCCGGCGCTGGCGCAGGCGCTGGAAAGCGACAAGGCGGTCTTCCTCTGCGTCCATGCCAACCATGCGCGGGAATTCTCGCCCGAGGCGCGCGTGGCGCTGCGCCGGCTTGCCGCCGCCGGTGTCCCGCTGCTCGGCCAGAGCGTGCTGCTGCGCGGCGTGAACGACAGCGCCGAGGCGCTGGAGGCGCTGTTCCGCGCCATGCTGGCGGCGCGGGTGAAGCCCTACTACCTGCACCAGTTGGACCGCGCGCCCGGCACCGCCCGCTTCGAGGTGCCGATCGCCGAGGGCCGTGCCCTGCTCCGCGCGCTGCGCGGCCGCGTCACCGGCCTGGCCTGGCCGACCTATGTGCTGGATGTTCCGGGCGGTGGCGGCAAGGCCCCGCTGGGGCCGGAATTCGCGCAGGAGACGGCGGAAGGCTGGGAGGTGGCGGCGCCGCTCGGCGGCAGCCATCGGCACCGGGAGGACTGACGGGGTCACCGTCCGCGCCAGAGCGGCTTCCGTTCGCCTGCACTCACGGCAACCGCCCTGGCCTGTCGTCCTGTCGCGCTTTCCGAGGCGTCGGCTGATTCCAGCCGGCTTGAAACTGCTCTACCCTGCGCCCAAAACGCAACGCAGAGGGAATGCCGCCATGCAAGCACCGCTCGAATTCGGCTGGTTCCTGCCGACCTCCGGCGACACCACCTGCTATGGCGACCGCAGCAAATCCATCCCGCCCTCGGCCGAGTTGTTCGACCGCGTGGTGATGGCGGCCGAGGCCGCGGGCTTCGAGTATTTCCTCATCCCCGTCGCCGCCACCTGCTGGGAAGCCTGGATCAGCGGCGCCATGGCGGTGGCCAAGACCAAACGCATCAAGGCGCTGGTCGCCGCCCGCCCCGGCTACATCAGCCCCGTGCAACTGGCCAAGATGGGCGCCACCTTCGACCAGCTTTCCGGCGGCCGCCTGGCGGTGAACCTCATCGCCGGGCAGAGCGAGGCCGAGGCGCTGGCCGAGGGCATCACCCTGGCCAAGGAGGACCGCTACGCCCTGATGGAGGAGGATGTCTCCATCATGAAGGCGCTGTGGACCAGCAGGGGCCCGGTGGATTTCGACGGCCGCTTCCATACCCTGAAGGGCGCGCGCATCTCGCCGCAGCCCTTGCAGCAGCCGCATCCGCGCTTCTATCTCGGCGGCGGCTCCGCCGAAGCCTGGGAACTCTCGGCGAAGCATTCCGACATCCACCTGTTCTGGGGCGACACGCCGGAGCGCATCGCCGGGAACATGGCGGCCATCCGCGGCCTGGCGGCACGCCATGGCCGGGCGGAGGAGATCGGCTTCGGCATGCGGCTGCAGATCCTCTGCCGCGAGACCGAGGCCGAGGCCTGGGACGCGGCGCATGAGTTGGTCCGCGACGTGACCGAAGCGCAGACACGCTTCATCCGTACCCATTACGCCGCTTCCGTCGCCAATCAGCGCGTGCAGCAATTGGCACGGGAGCATGGCGATCTGATCGGACCGCATCTCTGGACCGGGGTGACGCGGGTGCGGCCGGGCGCCGGCATCGTGGTGGTCGGCAACCCGCAGCAATGCGCCGAGACCCTGCAGCAATTCATCGACCTCGGCTGCCGGTCCTTCTGCCTCTCCGGCTATCTGCACGATGAGGAGGCAACGCGCTTCGCCCGCTGGGTGCGGCCGCTGCTGGCGGAGCGCAACCAGGGGCGGATGCTGGCCGCGTAGCGGGGCGCCCGCATCGCGTCATACGCAGGCGCCTGCCCCCGGGCTCGACCCGGGGGTGACGCGCGCATCTCCGTCGTCGCCTTGCTACTCCACCACCACATTCGCCCGCTGCGCCACGGCGCGCCAGGTTTCCACCTCACCCGCGAAGCGCCTGCCCCATTCGGCGGGCGAAAGCGGCGGGTCCACCGGCACGGCGCCGCCGGTCAGGATGCGGTCGCGCACCGCCGGCTCGTTCACCGCGCGGACGAAGGCGGCGTGCAGGCGCTGTACCGCCGCCTCCGGCGTGCCGGCCGGCACGAAGGTGCCGTGCCAGGTGCCCTGGGTGACCGGAACCCCCAACTCCGCCAGGGTCGGCACATCCGGCAACTGCGGCATGCGGCGCTCCGCCGAGACCGCCAGGGCACGGAGCCGCCCCTCCCTGACATGCGCCAGCATGGACATCCCATCCAGGATGCCGATGCTGACATCGCCTGAGAGGATGGCGGGCAGCGCCACCGAGCCCCCGGTATAGGGCACATGCGTCATGCGCGTGCCGGTTTCCTGCAACAGGCGTTCCCCGACGAGATGCGGCGGGGAGCCGATGCCGAAGGTGGCGTAGGTGATGCGGTCCGGCTCCGCCCGCGCCGCCGCCAGCAGCCCGGCGAAGTCGCGCAGCGGGCCATTGGGCCGGGTGACGATCAGCAGCGGCAGGGTGGTCAGCAGCACCAGGGCGGTCAGGTCGCGCAGCGGGTCGAAGCTCATGCGCCGATAGACGGCGGGCGCGATGGCCAGGGCCGCCGCAGTCAGCAGCACGGTGTAGCCATCCTTCGGCGCCCGTGCCGCGAGTTCCGCGCCGACCAGCCCGGCGGCGCCGGGGCGGTTCTCGAACAGGATGGGCTGGCCGAGATCCTCGCGCATCCGCTCCGTCACCAGGCGGCCGACGATGTCGCCGCCGCCGCCCGGTGGATAGGGGTAGATGACGCGGATCGGCCGGTCCGGCGACCAGCCTCCCTGGGCGAGGGCCGGGAGCGCCAGCAGCGCCGGTGCGGCGAACAGGCTGCGACGAAGCATGACGTTTCCTCCCTTGCCCTTGCCGCCGGTACTCAGCCGGCCGGCTGGATGCCGGCCTCGCGGATCACCGGCTCCCATTTCGCCATCTCGGCATTGAGGAAGGCGAGCGCGGTTTCGGGCGTGGTTTCGCCCTGCGGCTCGGCGCCCCACTCAATCAGCTTCCGGCGGTACTGCGGCTGCGTCACCACGCGGTTGATGGCCGCGGCAATGCTCCGTTGCGTCGGCATGGGCGTGCCGGCCGTGGTCAGCACAACATGCCAGGTGGTGGACTCCGCCTCCTGCACTCCCTGTTCCGCCAGGGTCGGGATCTCCGGCGCCAGCGGGCTGCGCCGGGTGGAGGTGATGGCCAGCCCCCGCACATCGCCGCGCTGGATCAGCGGCAGGGCGGTGGCGCTGGGTTCCAGGAACATGGTGATGCGCCCGGCCAGCAGGTCCGGCATGCCCTGGCCGGAGCCGCGATAGGGAATATGGTTCATGCGCAGCCCGCCGGCGCGCTTCAGCATCAGCTCGCTGGCCAATTGGATGGTGCCGCCGATGCCGGAGGAGCCGTAATCGTATTTCCCCGGGTTGGCGCGCAGCAGGTCCAGGAACTCCCGCAGGTTGCGCACCGGCAGGTCCTTGTTGACCAGCACCACCAGCGGCACCACCGCCACCACCGAAATCGGCGCGAAGCTGGTGATGGGGTCCACGCCGCTGCGCGGGTAGAGCGCGCGCAGCAGGATATGGGCATGCGCGGCATAGAGCAGGGAATGCCCATCCTTCGGCGCCTGCGCCACCACCTGGGCGCCGACCAGCGCCGCCGCGCCGGTGCGGTTTTCCGGCACCACCGGCTGCGGCAGGATCTTCGAGAGCTCGTCGGAAAGCAGCCGGGCGCCGAGATCGGTCGCGCCCCCGGCGGCGAAGGGGATCACCATGCGCACCGGCTGGCTCGGCCATTCGGCCTGGGCGCGGGCGATGCCGGGCAGGAAGGGCAGCGTGGCGGCGCCGAGCAATTGGCGGCGGTGCATGGCGGACATCTCCCCATGGGGCCGGCGCTGCGGTGGCGCCGGCCTTCATGGGAAGGATGATCCGGCCTTTCCGCCGGCTTGTGAAGCCCGTTACCCCGCCAGCTCGGGAATGACCCAAAGCGGCTTTTCGCCCCGCGCCACCCGTTGGCAATTGTCGAAGGCGTTGCGGAAGCGGGCGACCTGGTTGTCCCAGGTGGGGCCGGCAAAATGCGGCGTCAGCACCACATTGGGCAGGCCGAAGAGCGGGTTGTCGGCCGGCGGTGGCTCCTGGTCGAAGACATCCAGCCCGGCGCCGGCGATGGTGCCGCTGCCCAGCGCCTCGATCAGCGCCGGCTCGTCCACCACCGGGCCGCGGCAGGTGTTGATGAGGTATGCCTGCGGCTTCATCAGCCGCAGCTCCGCCGCGCCGATCATGTGCCGCGTGGCCGGAAGCAGCGGCACATGCAGCGAGACGATGTCGGAACTGGCCAGCAGTTCCCGCAGCAGGCGGAAGCGGACATCCAGCGCGTCCTCCGCCTCCTCGGTCAGGCGGCGGATATCGTAGTACTGGACGTTCATGCCGAAGGCATTGGCCAGCCGCGCCACCTTCTTGCCGATGGTGCCCAGGCCCACGATGCCCAGCGTCTTGCCGCGCAGCTCCAGCAGCCGGGTGCCGGAGACGTCGTTGCCGCGCCAGCGGCCAGCGGCAACATTGCTGTGCTGCCAGACCAGGCGGCGGCACACCGCCAGCATCAGCATCAGCGCATGTTCCGCGACCGCGGTGGAATTGGCGCCGCCATTGTTGCAGATGGGCACGCCGGCGCGGCGCGCCGCCTCGATGTCGCAGCGGTCATAGCCCGCCGAGAGAAGCTGGATCAGCTTCAGCTTCGGCGCGGTCTTCAGGAAGGCATCGTTCACCGAGGGATCGCCATAGCCGACGATGAAATCGGCCTCCTTCGCCGCGGCGGCGAATTCCGGGGTGCCGGGCGCGGCGAGGACGAGTTCCAGCCCGGCGGGCGCCAGTTCCTGCGCGATATCGGGTGCGTTCAGCGGGCTCAGCATCAGCAGGACGCGATGGGCCATGGCGTTTCCTCCGGGTGGTTCGGCCACCGAGGATAGCGCGATGCGGGTGCCCGCATAGGGGGTTGTCAGTAGCGCCCCGGCCTGGGCTGCGGCAGGATTGCGCCAGTCATCCAGAGGAAACGCCATGACCCGCCCCTTCGAAGGCATCCGCATCATCGACATCACCCATGTGCTGGCCGGCCCCTTCGCCGCCTATCAGCTCGGGCTGCTGGGCGCCGACGTGATCAAGGTGGAACACACGGAGGACCCGGACCAGAGCCGCGACAGCGGCCCCGACTGGGGGCTGAACGAGGCCGGGATGGGCAGCTACTTCCTCACCCAGGGCTCCAACAAGCGTTCCCTGACGCTGGACCTGAAGCAGCCAGCGGGGCGGGAGGCGCTGCTGCGCCTGCTGAAGACCGCCGATGTGCTGGTGGAGAATTACCGCCCCGGCGCCTTCGAGGCACTGGGCCTGGGCTATGAGGTCGTCTCTGCCATCAACCCGCGGCTGATCTACTGCTCCATCTCCGCCTTCGGGCAGGGAGGGCCGCGCGGCCAGCAGACCGCCTATGACCATGTGATCCAGGCGACCTCCGGCATCATGGCCACCACCGGCACGCCGGAGGTGAACCCGGTCAAATTCGGCTCCCCGGCCATCGACTACGCCACCGGCACCATGGGCGCCTTCGCCCTTTCCGCCGCGCTCTTCCAGCGGGAGAGGACGGGCCGTGGCCAGCGCATCGACCTGGCCATGCTGGACGTCGCGATGCTGATGATGGCCAGCCATGTCACCGCCTTCACCCGCACCGGCAAGCCGCCGGCGCCAAAGGGCAACGAGCATGTCCACGCCACCAATTCCTGCTACGCGACGAAGGACGGGCTGGTGATGTTGGGCGCCAGCAACCTGCGGCAGCAGAAGCGGCTGTGGGAGGCGCTGGGCAGGCCGGAGATGGTCAAGACCAGCAACCGCGCCCGCGCCGAGGCCCGCGCGCAGGAAGCCGCGGTGCTGGCCGATATCATGGCGACCCGCACCGCGGATGAGTGGGAAGCCTGGCTCCAGGCCCGGCACGTCCCGGCAGCACGGGTGCGCACCTTGGCGGATTCCATGGCGGACCCGCAGCTTTCCCGCCGCAACCTGCTGCACCGGTTCGAATCGGCGCCCGGTGTCGAGGGCTCCTTCGGCGTGCCGGTAGCCGCCTTCAGGCTGGCGCATGGCGGCGCGGAGGTCACCAGCCCGCCGCCGCGCCTGGGCGAGCACAGCGACGCCATCCTGCGCGAGATCGGCTACACCGAGCCGGAGATCGCCGCCATGCGGGCGCAGCGGGTGGTCTGAGCCGCGGCTATTCGCGCAGCGCCTGCTCGAACAGTTCCAGCAGCGCGCTGCCGAAGCGGCGCATATTGGCGATGCGGTCGGCGCTGCCGGTTTCCAGCGTGAGGCTCAACTCGCGCGGGCCGGCGACGGCCAGGCAGGCATGCCCGGCGGGGTAGCCGTAGCGGTTGCCGGTCGGGCCGGTGGCGCCCGTCTCGGCGATCGCCCAGGTGGTGCCCAGCCTTTCCCGCGTGCCGCGCGCCAGCACCAGCGCATAGGCCTCCGTCGAGGGCGGCACGCCGCCCAGCGCCTCCTTCGGAATGCCGAGCAGGGTGACGCGCGCATCCCGGGTGTAGACCACCGCGCCGCCGAGGAAATAGGCCGAGGCCCCGGGCACCGCCAGGAGAGCGGCGGAGATCAGCCCGCCGGCCGAGGATTCGGCGACCGCCACCGGCTCCTTCCGCTCCTTGAGCCGGGCGCCGATGCGGGCGGCGATGGGAAGCAGGCTGTCCATGGGCGTTCTCCTCCGTTGCCGGGATTGGAAGCTGAAGCGGGCGCCGCCGCAAGCCCCTCGCCAGGGGCGCGGCTTCGGGGAATGATGCCGGCGGAACCGGAGGAAACGCCATGACCAGCCCTCTTCTGCCGCCACCCAACCCGGTGAAGCAGCGGCTCGCCGCCGGGGATGTCGCGCTCGGCCTCGGCGTGCGGCTTTCGCGCGCGCCAGACATCGCGCGCATCGCCAGGGCCAGCGGCCACGACTTCATCTTCATCGATGTGCAGCACAGCATCTTCAACCTGGAAACCATCGGCTTCATGGCGCAGACCGCCATGGCGATCGGCGTGGCGCCGGTGGCCCGGGTGCGCGGCGTGAGCGACCCCGACGTGCCCGTGCTGCTGGACAACGGCGTGACCGGCATCGTCTTCCCCGATGTCAACACCGCCGCCGAGGCGCGCCGCGCCGTGGAGGTCACGCGCTTCGGCCCGCTCGGCAGGCGCTCCGTCACCGGCGGCTACCCGCATTACGATTTCCGCCCTGTGCCGGTGCCGCAGAGCGCCCCGGCGCTGAACGACGCCACGCTTGTCGTCGTGATGATCGAGACGCCCGAGGGCGTGCGGAATGTGGAGGAAATCGCCGCGGTGCCGGGGATAGACGTGATCCATATCGGCATGAACGACCTGCTGACCAATATGGGCAAGCCCGGGCAATACGACGACCCGGCGCTGCGCGAGGCGGTGGACAAGGTGTTCGCAGCCTGCCGGGCGAACGGCAAGTATCCGGGCTGCGGCGGCAACCGGAACATCGCCGGCCAGGTGGAGATCATCCGCAAGGGCGCCCGCTTCCTGACCACCCAGACCGATATCGGCATGCTGATGGCCGCCGCCACCGGTTGGGTGAAGGGGGTGCGGGAGGGGATCGTGGACCGCTAACCCAGCGCCGCCCTCACCGCCCGCGCCGCTTCCAGCCTGGTGCCGGTCCAGACGCCGGGGGTGGCGCGGACGCGGCGCATGATCTCGTCGAACACCCAGGCCCCGGCCGGGCGGCCATAGACATGGGTGTGGATGGTCACATCCAGCATTGCCGGGCGCGTCTCGCGGTTCAGCAGGGCGGCGAAGGCGTCCTCGAAGGTTTCCAGCATGGCGCGGGCATTGTTGCCGTAGCGGATGGCGCTGGGCAGGTCGTTCACATCCATGGTCAGCGGCACGCCGACGATCTGGCCGCCGCCAGCCAGGCGCAGCAGGTGCGGCAGGTCGTCGTCGTTGCAATCGCCGTGGTGCTCATAACCGGCTTCCGCCAGCAGCGCGGCATGGATGGGGCTGCCGGTGCCGCGCGGGCTGATCCAGCCGCGCGGCGCCTGGCCCGTGAGGTCGGCGATCAGGCCGGTGGTACGGCGGATATTCTCCCGCTGCGCCGCCTCATCCAGATAGACCGGGATCACGTCCATGCCGTAGCTGTGGGCCACCACCTCATGCCCCGCGGCGTGGATGGCGCGCACCGTCTCCGGCCATTTCTCCGCCAGCATGCCATTGGTCATGACGGAAAGCGTGATGCCGTTGCGCGCGGCGATCTCCAGCCCCCGCCAGATGCCGCGCACCGGCCCGTATTCCGCCCAGGAAGCCGCATTGGCGTCGAAGAAGCCGGGTTTCAGCGGGTTGCCCATGGGCCCGATGCCGGGCACCTGGCCTTCCGACCAGCCTTCATAGGCGATGTTGAAGATGATGCCGATGCGCGCCCCGCCCGGCCAGCGGAACGCCGCCCCGGGCCGCTTCACCTGATCGCCCTTCGCCGCCATGGCCGCCCCTTCCCTGCTCTCCCGGGCTTCGTGGCGCGGCGCGGGGCGGCTGGCAACACCCTCAACAGCGGCGCCGAACCGGCCTAAACTGGGGTGGTGAGACGGAGGAAGCGCGCCCATGTCGGCCAGCGTCAATGAGAGCCCGGGGCTGGCCGTGCCCCAGCCGCCCGGGGGCAAGCCGGTCACCACCGCCACAAGGGCGGAGAGCAGGGTGCCGAAGCACCTGCGCCGCTACCTGGCGCTGGAGGATTTCATCGAGGGCGCGCGGGAACACCTGCCGCGCATGCTGTTCGGCTTCGTCTCCGGCGCGGTGGAGACCGACTGGTCGCTGCGCGACAACCGCGGCGCCTTCCAGGAATGGGGCTTCGTGCCGCGCTACCTGGCCGATGTCTCGGTCCGCAGCATGGAAACCACGCTGTTCGGCAAGACCTATGCCGCGCCCTTCGGCATCGCGCCGATGGGCGCCTCGGCGCTGATCGCCTATCGCGGCGACATCGTATTGGCCCGCGCGGCGACCGAGGCGCGCCTGCCGATGATCATGTCTGCTTCCTCCTTCATCAAGCTGGAGGAGGTGAAGCAGCAGGGCACCAATGCCTGGTACCAGGCCTACCTGCCCGGCGACCCCAGCCGCATCGAGCCGCTGGTGGACCGGGTGGCGGCGGCCGGCTTCGACACCTTCGTCCTGACCGTGGACGTGCCGGTTTCCTCCAACCGGGAGAACAATGTCCGCAACGGCTACAGCATCCCGCTGCAGCCGAATTTCCGGCTGTTCTGGGAAGGCATCACCCATCCGCGCTGGCTGACCGGCACCTTCCTGCGCACCCTGGCGCAGCACGGCATGCCCTATTTCGAGAACATGGACGCCACGCGCGGCCCGCCTCTGGTTTCCCGCAACCTGGTGCGCGCCGTGGGCAAGCGGGACGGCCTGCACTGGCGCCACCTGGAACTGATCCGCAAGCGCTGGAAGGGCAAGCTGGTGGTCAAGGGCGTGATGGCGCCCGGCGATGCCCGGCTGTGCCGGGAGAGCGGCGCGGATGGCATCATGGTCTCCAACCATGGCGGGCGGCAGTTGGACGGCGCCGTCTCTCCGCTGCGCGTGCTGCCGGAGATCGCCGCCGAGAAGGGCAGCATGACGGTGATGCTGGACAGCGGTGTGCGCCGCGGCACGGATGTGCTGAAGGCGCTGGCGCTGGGCGCGGATTTCGTCTTCGTCGGCCGTCCCTTCCTCTGCGCCGCGGCGGTGGGCGGCGAGGCGGGCGTGCGCCACGCCATCAACCTGCTGGCCGAGGAGGTGGACCGCGACATGGCGCTGATCGGCATCCGCAGCCTGGCGGAGATGACGCCGGATCTGCTGATGAGGATACGCTAGAAGCCGCGGACGGGGAGGCTGGCGGCTACTCCGCCGTCGCCCCGCTCTCCCGCACCACGCGTGTCCAGAGTTCCACCTCGGAACCCAGGTAGCGCGCGTAATCCGCCGGGCTGCCGCCGGTCGGGCGGGCACCCTGCTGCGCGAGTCGGGCGCGGATATCGGCATCCGCGAGCGTCGCGTTCACCGCCCGGTTCAGCCGCGCGATCGCCTCCGGCGGGGTGCGCGCCGGTGCCAGGATGCCCTGCCAGGCGCCAAGGTCGAAGCCCGCCGGCGTCAGGCCGCTTTCCGCCATGGTCGGCACATTGGGCAGCAGCGGGCTGCGTTCCAGGGAGCTGACGGCAATGGGGCGGACGCGGTTGTCCTGGATGACCGGCAGCGTGGTCACCACCGTGTCGCAGGTGAATTGCACATTGCCCGCCGCCGTGTCGGTCAGCGCCGCGGCGGTGCCGCGATAGGGC
>JAEWCI010000540.1 GCA_023390705.1 Pseudomonadota bacterium | reverse complement strand
CGCTGTGCAAGAGCGCGGTGTTCTTCGGCATCGGCCACGCGGCGCGGCTGAAGGGCAGCCAGAAGATCGCCGATATCGGCGGGCTGGCGGCGAACCATCCGGCCTTGGGCTGGGGGCTGGCGGTGGCCATGGCGGCGGTGGCGGGCATGCCTCCCTTCGCGCTCTTCGCCAGCGAATTCCTGCTCGTGACGGAGGCGGCCGGGCGCCTCTGGTGGCTGTTGCTGCCGCTCGGCCTGGGGCTGGTGACGGCGGTGGCGGCGAAGATCCATGTGATGCAGGCCATGGTGCTGGGCGACCCGACGCCGGAGGCCGGCACGCCTTCGGACCGCGTGACGCTGGCCACGACGCTCGGGCCGCTCTGGCTGCACCTTGCCCTGGCGCTGGTGCTGGGCATGGCGATGCCCGCCCCGCTGGCGGCGCTGCTGAGCGAGGGCGCGGGGGTTCTGGAATGACCGCCCTCGGTCGTGGAGCGCCGGAGGCGCGGAGCGTGAATCGATGGCGGGAAAATGCCCTCGATCGTGGAGCGCCGGAGGCGCAGAGCGTGAATCGATGGCGCACTAACACCTTCGATCGTGGAGCGCCGGAGGCGCGGGGGGTGAAGCGATGGCGGAAATGACTCGCGCGCTCGGCCTTGTTCGCGCCGGCGCACCGCAGGGCTGCAAGCCGCACCAGCGTTTCCTGCTTGAGACCGGGCATTGGGCGGCGATGGCGGCGGCGCTGCAGGCGGATGCCGGGCCGGCCCTGCTCGCCCTCTGGGCCGAGCCGGCGATGGTCCATGCTGCCTTCCTCGACGAAGGCGCTGGCGGATTGCTGCTGGCCTCCTGCCCGGCCATGGAGGGCCGCTACCCCGCCCTTTCCCCGGCGCGGCCAGGGGCGGTGCGCTTCGAAAAAGCCATCCGCGATCTCTGGGGGCTGACCGCGGAGGGCGCGGTGGATCTCCGCCCCTGGCTGGACCATGGCCGCTGGCCGCTGACCGCGCCACTTTCGGCCAGGCCGGCGCGCAACGGCCTCAACCCGCCGCAGCCGGAATTCCTGGCCGTGGAGGGGGAAGGCGTGCACCAGATTCCGGTGGGCCCGGTACATGCCGGCGTCATCGAACCCGGGCATTTCCGCTTCCATGTCCAGGGCGAGACGGTGGCCCGGCTGGAGCAAAGGCTGGGCTATGCCCACAAGGGCGTCATCGGCCTGATGCTGGGCAAGTCGCCGCGCACCGCGGCCCGCTTCGCCGCGCGGCTTTCCGGCGATTCCACCGTGGCGCATGGCTGGGCCTTCGCCATGGCCGCGGAGAACGCGCTGGGTGTCGAGCTGCCGCCCCGCGCCGTGGCGCTGCGCGGACTGATGGCGGAGCTGGAGCGCATCCACAACCACCTGAACGACTGGGGCTTCGTCTGCAACGACGCCGCCTTCGCCTATGCCCATGCCCGCTGCGGCGCGCTGCGGGAAAGCGTGCTGCGCGCCTGCGCCGCCGCCTTCGGCCATCGCTTCATGATGGACAAGGTGGTGCCGGGCGGCGTGCAGCAGGACCTTACCCCGGGCGGCGCGGCGATGATCCGCTCGGCGCTGGATGCGGTTGCCGCGGAGATCGCGCCGCTGCTCGCCATCTACGAAAGCCATGCCTCGCTGCAGGACCGGGTGGTGGGGACTGGGGAAGTGGCGCCCGCGCTGGCGGCGCGCTTCGCCGCCGGCGGCCATGTCGGCCGCGCCTCCGGCCGGGATTTCGATGCGCGGCGCCTGCCCGGCTACGCGCCCTACGACAAGCTGGCGGTGCAGGTGCCGGTGCGGCAGGAAGGCGATGTGGACGCACGGGTGCGCATCCGCATCGCCGAGCTGGAGGACTCCATCCGCCTGGCGCGGCACCTGCTGGAGGAGATGCCGTCCGGCGAGCTGCACGTCTCCCTGCCGCATGCCGGCGGCGAAGGTGTCGGCCTTGTGGAGGGATTCCGCGGCGAGGTGCTGCACTGGATGGCGCTGGACGATGGCGGGCTGATCCGCGCCGTCTTCCCGCGTGATCCCAGTTGGCTGCAATGGCCGCTGCTGGAAGCGGCGATCGAGAACAACATCGTCGCGGACTTCCCGCTGTGCAACAAGAGCTTCAACTGCTCCTACAGCGGGGTGGACCTGTGATGCCCTGCATGCGCCCGCCTGCCGCAGCCCTTCCACGGGGCGGCGGCGTGGCGGCTTCGCGCGGGAGGTAGGAAATGCTCTGGCCCCGCCTTGCCCGGAACCTCTTCTCGAAACCCCTGACCGACCCGGCCCCGCCGGTGTCGGAGGAGGTGGTGGCGGCGCTGGCCGAACGGGTGGATGCCGCCGCCCGCGCGCGGCTGGGCCGCAGCCTCGCGATCCGCGAGGTGGATACCGGCAGTTGCAATGGCTGCGAGCTGGAGGTGAATGCCCTTTCCGGTGTGGTCTATGACCTGGAGCGGTTCGGGCTGAAATTCGTCGCCTCGCCCCGCCATGCCGATGTGCTGCTGGTCACCGGCCCGGTCTGCCGCAACATGCGGGAGGCGCTGGAACGAACCCTGGCCTGCATGCCGGAGCCGCGCTGGGTGGTGGCGGCCGGCGATTGCGCGGTGGATGGCGGGGTGTTCAAGGGAAGCTACGCCGTGGAAGGCGGGGTGGACGCGGTGCTGGAAGTGGACCTGCTGATCCCCGGCTGCCCGCCGACGCCGACCCAATTGCTGGAAGGCCTGCTCGCCTTGCTGGAAGCGAACAAGTAGCCGTCGCGGGGCCGTCAGCGGCGTGCCGAATGGCGTGACTCGGCACCAAAAAAGAAAAGGGCCGGTCGGATATACCGACCGGCCCTTGGCATGCCAGTCAAGGCTGCCAGTCTGACGAGGACTTGCCGGGAAATAGTCCTCGTCGAACGCCGTCCGTCCAGGACCCCGTGGGGCGTCAGGACGACAGGGTTGAGAATGCCCATTGATGGGTCAACGCTTCATGGGGGCGGCCTTAATTCGGTGCAATGAGAATGGTTCGCCCGGCCGCGACGCAGCGGCTCATGCTGCCTGTTCCCGGAGCACTTGCCCTCTGCGCCGGCGTGCCGAAGATGCGGCTGAGCCTGGCAATGTGGGAGAGGGACAGCGATGGATCAGGGCTTCACCTTGCGGCCGCTTTCCGGCGCGGTGGGCGCCGAGGTCGGCGGCATCGACCTTTCCCGGCCGCTGACGGATGCGACCGTGGCCGCGCTGCGCGCCGCCTGGCTGCGTCATGGCGTGCTGTTCTTCCGCGACCAGGATTTGCCGCCACGGGAATTCCTGGGTTTCGCAAGGCGGTTTGGAGAGCCGGTGGAATACCCCTTCATCAAGGGCCTGCCGGAAGCGCCGGAAATCATCCCGGTGGTCAAGCTGGAGCATGAGCGGGTGAATTTCGGCGGGCTGTGGCACAGCGACACCGCTTATCTGGAACGCCCGCCCATGGCGACCATGCTGATCGCCCGGGAAGTGCCGCCCTATGGCGGCGACACGCTCTTCGCCAGCGGCGCCGCGGCCTATGAAGCGCTGTCCCCGGCCATGCGGCGGATGCTGGACGGGTTGCGGGCGGTCAACAGCTCGGCCAAGGCCGATGTGACAAAGACGCGGGAGGACCGGGTGCGCGACAGCTCCAGGCAGGATGCGCGCCAGGTCTATGAGGCGACGCATCCGGTGGTCCGCACCCACCCGGAAACCGGGCGCAAGGCGCTTTACGTCAATTTCGGCCACACCACGCGCTTCGAGGACATGACCGAGGCGGAAAGCGCCGGGCTGCTTGCCTTCCTGTTCGAACACCAGGTCCGGCCGGAATTCACCTGCCGCTTCAGTTGGCGCCCGGGCTCCATCGCCTTCTGGGACAATCGCTGCTGCCTGCACAACCCGGTCAACGACTATCACGGCTTCCGCCGGGCGATGCACCGCATCACCCTGGCAGGGGATGTGCCGGTGTAGCGAGGGCCGGGGTATCGGACGCCACCCCGGCACCCCCGCTGTGTCATGGCCGGGCGAAGGCCCGGCCACCGTCGCCCGATCCGGCCTGCCCGCGCAGCACGGGAAAGCTGAAGGCATCGCCCTTCCCGGCCCTGGCAGCCTGCGGGGCTGCGATCGCCCGCCCCTACAGCGGCGGCAGCGGGCGGCCGATGGCGTCGGCGCGGTGCATCCTGCCGAGCGTGTTCCAGCCGCGCTCATATTGCGGCGGCACGATCAGGCGTTCGGTCGCGCCCAGCGCCGCGGCGGCGCGCAGCGACCAGTAGGGGTCGCGCAGGAAGGCGCGGGCCAGCAGCGCCAGGTCCGCCTTGCCCTCGGCGATGACGGACTGGGCCTCCTCCGGCTCCGTGATCAGCCCCACCGCCGCCACGGCGATGCCGGCCCCCTGCTTCACCGCCACCGCGCCCGGCACCTGATAGAGCGGGCCGAGCGGGATCTTCTGGTCGGCGTGGAGCCCGCCGGAGGAAACGTCCGCCAGGTCCACCCCCAGCGCCTTCAGGCGGCGGGCGAGTTCCACCGTTTCCTCGGTATTCCAGCCGCCTTCCATCCAATCGGTGTGGGAGAGGCGGACGGCGAAGGGGATGCCCTTTGGCAAGGCCGCCCGCACCGCCGCCGCGGCTTCCAGCGTGAAGCGGGCGCGGCCGTCGAAATCGCCGCCCCAGGCATCGTTGCGGCGGTTGGAGAGCGGCGAGAGGAACTGGTGCAGCAGGTAGCCATGCGCCGCATGCAGCTCCACCAGCCGGTAGCCGGCCGCCACGGAACGCCGCGCGGCGGCGGCGAAGGCGGCGATGGTGGCCCTGATCTCGGCCTCGGCCATCGCCCGCGGCGCGGCATAGTCGCCGAAGGCGAGGGCGCTGGGGCCGACCGGAACCCAGCCATCCGGCGCCGGGCCGCCCTGCCAGGGCGGGTTGCGGCTGGCCTTGCGGCCGGCATGGGCGATCTGGATCGCCGGCACCGCGCCCATGGCGGCGATGCCCGCCGCCAGCCGCGCATGGCCCGGGATCTGCGCATCCTCCCAGATGCCGACATCGGCGGGGCTGATGCGGCCTTCTGGCGTCACCGCGCTGGCCTCCACCATCACCATGCCGCTGCCCATGGCGCGGGAGACCAGGTGCTGAAGATGCCACTCGGTCGGCCTGCCGTCCTCGGCGCAGGAATACATGCACATGGGCGAGACGCCGATGCGGTTGGGGAAGGTGACGTCGCGCAGGGTGAAAGGGCTGAAGAGGTCTGTCACGAAGTGGGACTCCAGGGTGGCAGGCGGCCCAGGCGGTTCTCGAACACCACGAACCAGGCGGGCGCGCCGGCGGGGCGGGGCAGAAGATAGCCGGATGCGTCGGCGGGGAAACGGGTGCGGGTCACGGCATCGGCCACATTGCCGCCAACCGCCTCCACCGCCCCTGGGCCGGCGGCCACCACGATGTCGCAATGCATCGGCCGGAACCGCCCGGCATCGGCGGCGCGCTGCCGCCAGTCGGTGATCGGTGCGGGGCTGCGGTCGGCGCAGGCCAGGTCGCCCGGCTGCGGCGCATATTCCCCCGGCAGCCGCGGCATGAAGGGGGCAAGGGCGGGATAGCGGAGCGCCGCGCGGATCAGCGCGTCCACATAATGGCCGTGCGCGGCGGAAGGCGGGAATTCCACCCGGTCCACCCCGGCGCGCAGCATGACATAGCTGATGAAGGCGGCGGACCAGTAGGGTTCCCGCCACAGCGCCGCACCCTCCGCCCGGCCCTGCAGCGCCGCCAGATAGAGGGACCGGTTGCGGGTGATGGCACCCTCATCCTCCGGCACCGCCCGCCAATAGGCGAGGACGCGGGGGAAATTGGCCGGGGCGGATTCCGCCCCTGGAGAGGCGGCCTCGTCGCCGGCCTCGCGCACCAGCCCGCCCCAGTCGCGCCATTCCGCCAGCGCGATCTCCAGCACCCGCTGCCGGGCGGCGGGCGGATAGGGCAGGGGCGGGGCTTCCGGCGGCGGCACGGCGCAGGCGGCGAGCAGCAGGAGGGGCAGGAACAGGGCACGCATCGCCGCCAGGATGCGGGAGGCGGCGGCCGAGGCATAGGGCATGGGCGATGCGGATGGGTGAGTGATGCCGCCGAGCCGGGCCTGTCGAAGAACTCAGTGCCGTCGGGCGCCACCTCAACCTATCGCTGTCATCGCCTGGAGACGGCCACAACAGGCTGATTTCCACACCTGGTCAGGACGCTTTTTCAACAGGCCCGAGCAGAAGTGCTGGCCTGCGGCAGCCCCTGCTTCGCCCACCGGCTTGACCCGTGCCGCGCAGGGGCGACAGTGGTGCCGGAGGCGGCACCGCGCCCAGGCCGCCCAAGGTGGAGGACGCGGATGGCGCGGCTCCTGATGCTGCTGCTGGCGGGCATCGGCTTCCTGGTGTCCAGCATGGGCGGCCTCCCGCTGCCCATGGCGCTGCTGGTCGGCGCCGCCGGGGGCGGGTTCGGCTGGTTCCTTGGTGGCATGCGGCCGGGCCCAGGCGGGCGGGGCGGCGCGGCCGCCGGTTTCCTGCATGGCGATGGCGGGGCGTACCGGCATCTCCCGGGCATGCTGGACGGCAACCATCATGGGCATGGCGACGCGGGCAGTGGCCATGACATCGGCCAGGGCGGGAGCGAATAGGCCGCCATTTCCACCCTGGTCGCTTTTTCGGTGGTCCGAGGT
>JAEWCI010000531.1 GCA_023390705.1 Pseudomonadota bacterium | reverse complement strand
TCTTCGGCCTGGCCTTCCTCGGCCGGCCACGGGTGCCGCGCGGCGCCGGCGCGCATGAGGTCTCGACGCTGGAACGCTGGGCGATGATCCTGCCGGCCGGGCTGACCCTGGCGCTCGGGCTGCTGCCCGGGCCGATGCTGCTGCTGGCCGAACCGGCGCTGCATGCCATGCTGGGGCGCGCGGCGCTGCCGCCCTCGCGCGGGCTGGTGCTGGCGGTAGGGGAAAGCGCGCCGGGCTACATGCCGCTGCTGGCGGGGCTGCTGCTGGCGCTGGCCGGGGTGGCGCTGGTGCTGTGGATGCGCCACCGCTCCCCCCTGCCGACCGAGCGCGGGCCGGTGTGGAATTGCGGTTTCATGGACCCGCCGCCGCATCTGCCCTTCGGCGACCCCTTGACCCAGCCCAGCGCCGGCGGCCTCGCCCAGCCATTGCGGCGGATGCTGGGCCACAGCCTGTTCTCGGCGCAGGAGACGGTCGTGATGCCGCGCCCGGGGGAAACCCGCGCCGGCCACTATGAAGCGCACTTCGCTGACCCGGCGGAGCGGCTGGTCTTCGCCCCCGTGGCGCGGGTGCGGGATGCGCTTTCGGCGCGGGTGGAGTGGCTGCGCGGGCTGACCATCCGCCGCTACCTCTCGCTATCCTTCGCCACGCTGGTCGGGCTGCTGGCGCTGCTCGCCTGGCTGGAGGCGAAGTAGGGGGGATGGCGGCGCTCGGGGCCATCCTGACGCAATTGCTGCACCTTGCGCTGGTGCTGGTGGCGACGCCCCTGGTGGTGGGTGGCACGCGCTGGCTGAAGGCGCGGCTGATGGGCCGGCGCGGGGCGCACCCGCTGCAACCGTACTGGGATCTCGTGAAGCTGCTGCGCAAGCGGCCGGTGCTGGCGGAGAACGCCTCCTGGGTTTCGGAGGTCACGCCTTATGCCGGGGTGGCGGCCTGCCTGGCGGCGGTGGCGCTGGTGCCGAGCTTCTCCCGCGGCATGCTGCTGGCGCCCATGGCCGACCTGGTGCTGGTCGCCGGCCTGCTGGCGGTGGGGCGGGTGGCGCTGGCCCTGGCCGGCATGGATGTCGGCACCGCCTTCGGCGGCCTGGGCGCGGCGCGGGAGATGAGCTTCGCCGCCTTTGCCGAGCCGGCGCTGCTGCTGGCGGTGCTGACCTTCGCCATCCTGGCCGGCAGCACCAATCTGGAGGTGATCGCCACCACCTTCGCCGATGGCCAGCTTGGCCTGCGGGTCTCGCTGGCCCTGGCGGCAGTGGCGCTGCTGGCCGTGGCGGTGGCGGAGAATGCCCGCATCCCGGTGGACAACCCGGCGACCCACCTGGAACTGACCATGGTGCATGAGGCGATGCTGCTGGAGGCCAGCGGCCGTCACCTGGCGCTGTGGGAGATGCAGGCGGGGCTGCGGCTGACCCTGTGGCTGGCGCTGCTGGCGGCGGTGTTCCTGCCCTTCGGCGCGGCGCCGGCCGGGGCGGGGCCGCTCGCCTGGGCGCTGGGGCTGCTGGCCTGGCTGGCGAAGATGGCGGGGCTCTGCCTGGCGCTGGCGGGGTTCGAGAGCGCCATCGCCAAGATGCGGGTGTTCCGCGTGCCGGAATTCCTGGGCGCCGCGCTGCTGCTGGCCCTGCTGGCGGCCGCTCTGCTCTTCGTCAGCACGGGGCTGGCGTGATGGTGGGGCCAAACGCGACGGCTGCGACTTTCCTGAAAGGAAGGGCGCAGGCTGCGGTTGCACATGAAGGCGGCCCGCCAGGGCCAAGCGCCCGAACGGGTGCCGCGCGGAGCCGCGCGCGAGCCAAGGCCGCGGATGCGGCCGCCCGGCGCCTGAGGGCATAGGAAATGACCTTCGGCCAGCTCCCCTACGACGTCGCGCATTTCCTGGGCGGCGCGATGCTGTTCCTGTCCTTCGTGCTGCTCTACCAGCGGCGGGTGCCGGCGGTGATCAACGCCTTCGCCATCCAGGGGGCGCTGCTGGCGCTTGCCGCGGCCTGGCAGGGCTTCGTGCAGGGGGCGCCGCAGCTCTACCTCACCGCGCTGATCGCCTTCGGCGCCAAGGCGGTCCTCATCCCGCTGGCGCTGCGCGCCCTGGTGCGGCGGCTGGACCTGCACCGCAACGTGGAGACGGCGCTGGGTATCGGGCCTTCGCTCATCGCCGGCGTGGCGCTGGTGGCGCTGGCGATCCTGGTGGTGCTGCCGGTCACCACCGGCGCCGCGACTATCGCGCGGGAGGACCTGGCGCTTGCCCTGTCCGTCGTGCTGCTGGGCATGCTGATGATGATCACCCGGCGCAACGCCATCACCCAGGTGATCGGGCTGATGAGCCTGGAGAACGGGCTGATCCTGGCCGCGGTCGGCGTCGCCGGCATGCCGCTGGTGGTGGAGCTTTCGACCGCCGCGCTGGTGCTGGTGGTCTTCGTCGTCGCCGGCGTCTTCGTCTTCCATATCCGCGAACGCTTCGACACGGTGGACATCAGCCATCTGGAGCAGCACCGGGGGGAGGCGCCCTGATGCCGCTGCCCTGGATCGTCGTCTTCTGGCCCTGGGCCGGCGCCGCGCTGCTGCTGGCGCTGCCATCCTTCCGTCCGGCCCAACCGGCACGCTGGCGCGTGGCGGCGGCGGTGAATTGCGCCGTCTCCGCGGTTTCGCTGGTGCTGGCGGTGCTGCTGCTCGGCGCGCCGCATGGCGAGCAGGGCTGGACCCGGGTGGATGCGCTGAACCAGCCGCTGGTGCTGCTTTCCGCCGTCATCGGCCTGACCACCGCGATCTATTCCTTCGGCCAGGTTGGCGCCAAGGGCTTCGACACGCTGCGGCTGCGCGCCTATCACGGCGCCTTCCAGATCTTCATGGGCGCCCAGGCGCTGGCCCTGCTGGCCGACAACATGGGCGTGATGTGGGTGGCGATCGAGATCGCCACCATGATGAGCGTGGCGATGGTGGCGGTGCACGGCACGCCGGCGGCCATCGAGGCGGCGTGGAAATTCTTCATCCTCTGCGGCGTCGGCATCGCGCTGGCGCTGTTCGGCACCATCGTGCTCTATCTCGCGGCGCAGCCGCTGGTGGGGCAGGGCGACCCGGGGCTTTCCTGGGCGGCGCTGCGGGCGGTGGCGGCGCGCTGCGATGCCGGGGTGCTGAACCTCGCCTTCATCTTCCTGCTGGTCGGCTACGGCACCAAGGCGGGGCTGGTGCCGCTGCATGCCTGGCTGCCGGATGCCGAGGCCGAGGGGCCGGTCTCGATCTCCGCCGTGCTCTCCGGCCTGCTGCTGAACGCGGCGCTGCTGGCGGTGCTGCGGGCCAAGGCCATTGTCGGCGCGCATCCCGGCACGGTGCCGCCAGGGCCCTTCCTGGTGGCGCTGGGCATGGCTTCCCTGCTGGTGGCGGCATTCGCGCTGTGGCGGCGGCGCGATTCGCGGCGCTTCTTCGCCTGGAGCAGCATCGAGCATATGGGGCTGGCCGCCATCGCCTTCGGGCTGGGGGCGAATCTGGCGGGGCTGCTGCACATGCTGGGCCATTCGCTGTGCAAGAGCGCGGTGTTCTTCGGCATCGGCCACGCGGCGCGGCTGAAGGGCAGCCAGAAGATCGCCGATATCGGCGGGCTGGCGGCGAACCACCCGGCATTGGGCTGGGGGCTGGCAGTGGCCATGGCGGCGGTGGCGGGCATGCCGCCCTTCGCCCTCTTCGCCAGCGAGTTCCTGCTGGTGACGGAGGCGGCCGGGCGCGTCTGGTGGCTGCTGCTGCCGCTGGGCCTGGGGCTGGTGACGGCGGTGGCGGCGAAGATCCATGTGATGCAGGCCATGGTGCTGGGCGACCCGACGCCGGAGGCCGGCACGCCTTCGGACCGCGTGACGCT
>JAEWCI010000529.1 GCA_023390705.1 Pseudomonadota bacterium | reverse complement strand
CCCGCGGGCCCATGGCATGGGTGCTGCCATCCCAGGCGCCATGGACCCAATGGACCTCCGGCCCGCCCGGCTGCGCCGCGACGCTTTCCAGCATGCTCATCAGCGGGGTCAGGCCGACGCCGCCGCTCAGCAGCACCACCGGGCGGCGGCCTTCCTCCAGGAAGAATTCGCCGGCCGGCGGCGCCACCTTCAGCACCGTGCCCGGCCCGGCGCTGTCATGCAGCCAGCCGGAGACGATGCCCTGCGGCTCCCGCTTCACCGTGATGCGGTAGCAGCCGTCATCCGGCGCCGAGGAGATGCTGTAGTTGCGCTTCAGCGGATGGTGGCCGGGCAGGTCCAGCCAGAAGGTCAGGTACTGCCCCGGCTGGTGCCGCATCACCCGCCCGCCATCCGCCGGCCGCAGCACGAAGGAGGTGATGATGCTGCTTTCCGGCCGCTTCTCCGCCACCGTGAATTCCCGCCAGCCGGACCAGCCGCCCGGCGCCTCGGCATGGCTGCGGTAGATCATGCTCTCGCGCGCGATCAGGATATCGGCCAGGTACCAGTATGCCTCGCCCCAGGCGGCCAGGACCTCGTCACTCGCCGCCTCGCCCAGCACGTCCCTGATGGCGCCGAGCAGCGAATCCGCCACATGGGGGTAGTGCTCCGGCAGGATGTTCAGGCCGACATGCTTCTGGGCGATCCGCTCCACCGCCGGCGCCAGCGCCGCCAGCCCGTCTATGTTGCGGGCATAGGCCAGGATGGCGCTGGCCAGGGCGCGTGGCTGCGATCCGGTTTCCCCGTGATGGGACTGGTTGAACAGGTCGCGGATCGATTCGTTCCGGAACATCCGCTCATACATGCGCTGGGTGATGGCCAGGCCATGCGTCTCCAGCGCCGGCACCGTCGCCTTCACCAGGGCGATGCTGCGCTCGCTGAGTTCCTTCGCCATGGCATGCGCTCCCCGTCCTGCCGCGGTTTGTATTCAGTATAGGACAGCGGCCGGCCGCGCGGCATGGTTCCCATGGGTTGTCTCAGCCGAAGCGTTCCACGGCGAAGGGCGAGAGATCGGTATTCGGCGCCGGGCCCAGCATGGCGCGGGCCAGCAGCGCGCCGGTGGGCGCCGAGCCGGTCAGGCCCAGATGGCCATGGCCGAAGGCGCACCACAGCCCGGGCCAAGCCTTCACCGGCCCGACCACCGGCAGGCTGTCCGGCAGGCAGGGGCGATGGCCCATCCAGAATCCCTCGGCGCCGTCGGTGCGGGCCTGCGGGAAGACGTTCAGCAGGTCGCCCAGCAGCAACTCCGCCCGGCGTGGCGAGGGCGGCCGGTCCAGCCCGCCGAATTCCACCGTGCCGGCGATGCGGAGCCCCATCTCCATGGGCGAGATGAAGGCCTTGCGGTCGGCCGGCACCACCGGCCGTCGCAGCGAGATCCCGGCATCCGGCAGCATCACATGGTAGCCGCGCTGGGTTTCCAGCGGCACGCGGATGCCGAGCGGCGCCAGCAACCGCGCCGACCAGGCGCCGGCCGCCAGCACCACCTGGTCCGCCGTGACGCCGCCGGAAGCGGTCATGGCGCCGGTGACGCGGCCGCCTTCGGTCGTCAGAGCCGTCGCCTTCTCCCGCCTTATGGTGCCGCCCAGCCGCTCCACGCCCCGCGCCACCACCTGGGCATGGCGCAACGGGTTGATGCAACTGCCCTGGTCCGGGATGAGCAGGCCGAGCGTGTATGGCCCCCGCACCTCCGGCTCCAGTTCCCGGATCGCCTCGGCGCCCTCCAGGAATTCGATCCGCATACCGTGCTTCTGGCGCAGCGCCCAGCCGCCGGCATCCTTCTGGAACTGCCCGCGGTCGCGGTAGAGATAGAGCTGGCCGGATTCCTGGATCAGGTCCAGCGCGCCTTCCTCGGCGAGGATCTCCCGGTGCCGGTCCATGGCGCCATAGAGCAGCGAGGCCAGCGCCTCGGCGATCGCCTCCACCCGTGCCGGGCGGGCCGCGGCGACGAAGCGCAGCAGCCAGGGCGCCGCCTTCAGCCAGTAGCCGGCCGGGATGTGCAGCGCCCCCTTGGGGTCGGTCAGCATCTGCGGCACCTGCTTCAGCACCCCCGGCATGGCCAGGGGCGCCACGGAGCCGGCGCTGATCGCCCCGGCATTGCCCGAGGAAGCGCCGCTGCCCGGCGCCTCGCCATCCAGCACCGTCACCCGGGCGCCGCCGCGCGCCAGGTGCCAGGCGGTGCAGAGGCCGACGATGCCGGCGCCGATGACGAGGATTCGGGGTGGTTGCTGGGCCATGCCCCATTCCAGCCGCAGCGTCCCCGGCGCGCAATGCCCTGGCGGCGGCCCGGCCCGGCCCTCCCGGCCGGCCGCGGCCGTGGTTGACGCCGGCAGGCGCTTCGCGGAGTGTCCGCGGCGCAGGAGAAACGCCATGCGCATCATCCCCAACAAATCCGGTCCCGGCGCGCGGGTCGAGGACATGGACCTCCGCCTCCCCCTCTCGGCCGAGGATTTCCGCACCATCCTGCGCAGCCTTGGCCGCTACGGCGTGCTGTGCTTCCCCGGCCAGGACCTCGATGCCGGCCAGCTTGCCGCGTATGCCTCCCGCTTCGGAGAGCTGGAGGTGAACGTGGCCAACCTGTTCCATGCCGAAGGCCACCCGGAGATCATGCATCTCTCCAACATGAAGGATGCCAGCGGCAAGCCGGTCGGGCTGAACGACGCCGGCCAGGGCTGGCACACCGATATGAGCTATTCCAGGGACATCGCCCTGGCCAATGTGCTGCACGCCAAGGTGGTGCCGATGCGCGACGGCAAGCCGCTGGGCGACACCCAGTTCCGCGACATGCACGCCGCCTATGAGGATCTGCCGGAGGAGGTGAAGCGGCGCCTGGAAGGCAAGGTGGCCATCCACGACTTCAACAAATTCTGGGAGATGATGCGTTCCCGCCCCGGCAGCACCCGCCCGCCGCTGACGCCCGAGCAGCGCGCGAAGAAGCCGCCGGTGCCGCAGCCCATCTTCCGCACCCACCCCATCACCGGCCGCCGCGTGCTCTACTGCAACGAGGGCTATGCCGTGCGGATCGAGGGCATGGAGCCGGCCGAGAGCGACGCCATGCTGGACTTCCTGTTCCGCCACCAGGCGCAGGAGAAATACCTCTACAGCCACAAATGGACGCCGGGCGACGTGCTGATGTGGGACAACATTGCCACCACGCACAACGCCGTGGCCGACTACACCGCGGACGAACCCCGCTTCATCCTGCGGGCGCAGGTGATGGCGACGCTGGACTACGCGGCGCTGGCGGCATGAGGCAGGGCGGCGCAAGGCCCCGCCCGATACCGAGTCCGAGGGAGGAAAAAGAATGAACACCCTGTTGCGCACCGCCGCTGCGGCGCTGCTCTCGCTTGCCGCCGCCGGGGCGCAGGCGCAGCCGCGCGCGCCCGGCACGGACTACCCCAACCGCCCGGTGCGGATCGTGGTGGCGCTGGCGCCCGGCGGCAACGCCGACATCAATGCGCGGCTCATCGCCGGCGCCCTGGCGCAGCAGACCCGCCAGCAATTCGTGGTGGAGAACCGCCCCTCCGGCGGCGGCACCGTCGCCTTCGAGACGGTGGCCCAGGCCCCGGCCGACGGCTACACCCTGCTCGTCGGCGCGCTGGGCAGCCACACTCTGAACTTGGGGCTGTACGGCGACAGGCTGCGCGTGCATCCGCTGACCGGGGTGGAGCACATCACCATCAGCAGCCATTCGGCCATCGCGGTGGCGGTGCATCCCTCGTTGAATGTGCGCAGCCTGGCGGAGTTCCGCGAGCTGCTGCTGCGCAACCCGGGCAGATACGACTACGGCAGCAGCGGCAACGGCACCACCGGCCACATCGCCGGCGCGATGCTGGTGCAGATGCTGGGCGTGCAGGCGCAGCACGTGCCCTATCGCGGCTCCGCCGCCGCCTTCGCCGACCTTTCCGCCGGGCGCACGGCGTTCCAGGCCGACACCATCTCCTTCCTCTCCGAGCATATCCGTGCCGGCACGGTGCGTGGCATCGTCATCGCCACGCCGGAACGCTCGCCCATGGCGCCGGAGGTGCCGACCAGCGCCGAGGCCGGGCTGCCCGCCTACCAGGCCACCACCTGGACGCCCTGGTCCGCCACTCTCGGCACCCCTGCGCCGATCCTGCAATTCCTCTACGAGCAGATCGCCGAGGCGCTGAAGACGCCGGCGGTGCGCGACCGCCTGCTGCAGCTTGGCAACACCATCCCCGAAGGCATGACGCCGGAGCGCACCCGCGCCTTCATCGCCAGCGAGATCGAGAAATGGGTGCCGATCGTCCGCGCGACAGGCGCCCGGGTTGATTGACATAACAGGAGAACTTCCATGGCCAAGAACGTCACCCAGGGCCGGCCGGTGCCGGCCGAAACCCTTCGTGCCCAGATCAAGGCGATCCTCGCCGCCTGGGGCATGCCGCCGGAGAATGTCGAGCCGACGGCGAATGTCATGCTGGAAACCGACCTGATGGGCGTGGACAGCCATGGCCTGTCCATGCTGCCGATCTACGAGGAAGGCGTGCTGGAAGGCCGCATCAAGGTCGCGGCGCAAGCCCGCGTCCTGCGCGACACCGGCCCGACGGCGTTGCTGGATGGCGGCGACGGGCTTGGCCACCCGGTCGCGGTCAAGGGCATGAACCTGGCGGTGGACAAGGCGCTGCAGCATGGCGTCGGCGTGGTGGGCGTGGTGAACAGCCACCATTTCGGCGCGGCCGGCGCCTATGCGCGCATCGCCTCGGCGCGCGGCGTCATCGGCATGGTCACCAGTTCCACCCGCGGCGTGACAATGGTGCCGACGCGTGGCGCGATGCCGGTGCTGGGCACCAACCCGCTGGCCTTCGCCGCCCCGGCGAAGCGCAACAACCCCTACGTGCTGGACATGGCGACCACCACCGTCGCCGCCGGCAAGGTGAAGGTGCACCACCTGAACGATGCGCCGCTGCCGGAAGGCTGGGTGGTGGACGGCACCGGCCGCAGCGTGACGGAGCCTCACGCGGCCTATGACTACGTTTCCAAGCACAAGGAAGGTGGCATCACCCCGCTCGGCGGCACCGAGGACGCCGGCAGCGCCAAGGGCTATGGCCTGGCGATGATGGTGCACATCCTGGGCGGCGCGCTGGTGGGCTCCTCCTTCTCGCCCATCCGCAACCGCACCCATGGCAAGGACCAGCCGCACAATATCGGCCATTTCTTCCTGGCGCTGGACCCCAAGGCATTCCGCGACCCGGGCCTGTTCGAGGCCGACCTGGACGACGTGATAGACGAATTGCACGCCACGCCGCCGGCCGACCCCGACCTGCCGGTGCTGGTGGCCGGCGAGCCGGAGGACCAGATGCGCGCCCACCGGCTGGCGACCGGCGTGCCGGTGCCGGACAGCCTGGACAAGCTGATCCGCGCCATTTGCGAACGCAGCGGCGCGCCCTATCTGCTGCGGCCGAACAGCTAACCTCGCCTGCCCTCCCCCGCACAGCGGGGGAGCCGCCGCCGTGACACAGCCCCCGGAAGGGAACGGGGCATGGCCCCGTTCATGACGGTGCGCGGCGAGAAGGCGCAACGGTTGCGTCAGGACTGCTTGACGCGCGCGCATTCCTCGCAACAGCCGGCCCGTGGTTGCGTTGTCCCCTGGACGACACCAAAGCCGGGGGCAGGATGAGCGACACGACGGGACCACGTGGCGCCGGGCGCATTGCCTGGATAGATACTGCGCGCGGCATCACCATGATCATGGTGGTTCTGCTGCACACCGATGTGGTGGCCGAAGCGGTGGGACGCGCATCGCTGCCCGTCACCCTGTTCAATTCGATGCTTTTCCCCATGCGCATGCCGATGTTCTTCCTGGTGGCGGGGCTGCTCGCCGCCGGCCTGCTGCGGCGTAGCGCCGGGGAAGTGCTGCGGCGGCGCGTGCTGCATTATGCCTGGCTCTATGCGCTGTGGTTCGCGCTGTACGCGCTGCTGCACCGCTGGGTCATGGGTTCTTTCGGCCCGCCGGAATTCCGCGCCTACTACAACCACACCGGCACGGTGCCGGAGGCCCTGCTGGTGACCTGGAACAATGTCTGGTTCCTCTATGCGCTCATGCTGTTCTTCGCGGTGGCGCTGGCGATCAGGCGGCTGCCCCTGGCGGCACAGGGCGCCATCGCGCTGCTGCTGGCCCTGCCCGGCTGCTTTCAACTAGGCGCGGAATATGGATTGCCGGTGATCGACCGGTTCTACCACTTTCCCTACTTCATCCTCGGCATCCTGGCCACGGCACCGCTGCGTGCCGCGGTGCCGAAGCTCGGGCGGGTCCGGGTGCTGCTGCCTCTGCTGCTGGCCTGGCTCGGGCTGGCGGCGGGGGCCCATGTGCTGCGCATCCTGCGTGATCCGCTGGTGATCGCCACGCTCTCCCTGCTGGCCGTGCCGGCCGGGCTGGGCATGGCCGCGTGGCTGGCTGATCGCCTGCCGCGCCTGGCGGCCCCCCTGCAGGTGATCGGCCGCAACACGCTGGGGATCTATGTGCTGCATACCGTCACGCTGCGCCCCCTGCTGACCTGGTGGGCAACGACGGACATTCCCGGCATCCTGGCCATTCCGGTGCTCACCCTGGCGGCGCTGGGCCTGGCCCTCGCACTCGGCAAGGTGCTGGAGCCAGTCCCCTTCCTGTTCGGCCTGCCGCGCCTCGGCCTGGCGGGACCGGCTCCGGCCAGGGCGGCACAGCGCGGCGCGGAAGGGTGAAGGC
>JAEWCI010000503.1 GCA_023390705.1 Pseudomonadota bacterium | reverse complement strand
GTCGTCGCCTCCGCCACCGGCGGCGCGCTGGACGCCACGGGCAGGGTGCTGCAGCCGCGCCTCGCCGCCCTGCTCGGTGAATCCATCGTCATCGACAATCGCGGTGGTGGCGGCGGGGTGTTGGGGGTGGAGGCCGCCTCCCGCGCCCCGGCCGATGGCCATACCCTGCTGCTCGGGCATCTCGGTGTCCTGGTCATCAATCCGCTGATCCGCGGCGAGGGGGCGGTCGAGACCCTGGCTGCCTTCGACCCCATCTCGCTCGCCGTCGAGGTGCCCTCGGTGCTCGTGGTGCCGGCGGCGCGGCCCTGGCAGAACCTCAACGACATCCTCGCCGCCGCCCGCGCCCGGCCGGGCGCGCTGAGCTGGGGCCATTCGGGTGTCGGCTCCACCAACCACCTTTCGGGCGCGCTGCTGGACCGTGCGGCGGGCATCCAGACCGTGGGCGTCCCCTATCGCGGCGGCGGGCCGCTGGCGCTGGACCTGATCGCCGGCCGGCTGGACTACTCCTTCGCCACCAGCGCTTCGATCCTGCCGCATATCCGGGCGGGACGGCTGCGGGCGCTGGCCATTCCCTCGCTGCAGCGCACGCGCTTCCTGCCGGAAGTGCCGACGGTGGAGGAAGCCGCCGGGCTGCGCGGCTTCGAGGTGCGGAACTGGTACGGGCTGCTGGCGCCCAAGGGCACGCCGGCGCCGATCCTGACCCGGGTCAACGCGGCGATGCGCACCGCCCTGGCCGAAGCCGAGACGGTAGCGGCGCTGCACGGCCAGGGGCTGGAGCCGACACCTTCGAGCGCCGAGGAGTTCACCGCGCTGATCCTGGCGGAGCGGGTGAAGTGGGCGCCGGTGGTGCAGGCCGCCGGGGTGGGGGTGAATTAGCCGGGACGGGCGTTGCCGCGAGGAAGGGCGCCGGCAGGCGGCCATCCCTGCCCGGGATGGCGCCGGGTTGCGTGCTTACGGCAGGCGGCGCCCTTCACCCGGCCTGCACGGGCCGGCGCGCGCTTCGCCGCCTGCGGCGGATCACCGTTCAGTTCCGAACGCAATCCGCCGCAGCGCCCGGCATGCGGCGCCGTCCTCAGTGCCTCGCCAGGAATTCCACGACCGCGGCGTTGAAGGCGGTGGGGTTCTCGAAGGTGAGGCCATGGGTCGCATTCGGGATGACGCCCACCTGGGCGCCGGGAATGACGCCGGCCAGTGCCTGCACATTCGCCACGAAATTCGGCAGCGTGTTCGCGCCATGCAGCAGCAGCGTCGGCGTGCGGATCATGGCGGCGGTGGCCCGCGAATAGGGCGCCCGCTTCTCGTTGATCTGCCCGAGCAGGGTGCGGGCGTTGGCGCGGCTGATCGCCTTGCGCGGTTCCGGCCGGCGTTCCCAGGCGCCGGGGCCACCCGTGTGTTCGGCAACGCGGCGCAGCCCGCCTTCCTCGTCGCCGGCGGCGATCAGCGCCGCGGCTTCGGCGAAGGCGCCTGCCTGGCGGCCGGTGCCGGCGGGCCTGCCGCCCAGGCTCTCGTCCAACTCCCCGCCCGGTTCGGCGAGCACAAGGGCGCAGAGCAGTTCCGGGTGGCGTTCCGCGACCCGGACGGCAATGTGCCCGCCGCGCGAATGGCCGAGCAGCCGGACCGGCCCCTTGCCCAGCGCACGGATGAAGGCGGCGACATCGGCGACATGGGTATCAATGGTGAAGTCGCCGCCTTCCTGCCAGGTGCCGGGCCAGCAATGCCGCATGCTCAGCGCCATCACGTGGTAGCCGGCCGCGGCGAGAGGCTCCATCTGTGCCTGGAAGCTGCGCTGGTCGCCCAGCGTGCCATGGATGAGCAGCAGCGGCTTCCCGCCGGCGCCCGCTTCGGCATAGGACAGGTCGTATCCGTTCACGCGCAGACTGGGCATGGGTGTCCTCCCCCTGGATCGGAGGCGCATCCTGCACCCGGCCGGCGTCATGGCCAATCCTGGCCCGGAGCAGGCCCGGTGCAGGCGGCGGAACGGGGATGCCCGGCGCGCCGTTAAAGCCTTTTCAAGCCAGGCGGGATCACCCCGCGACTCGGAAAATGCGAGGAAACATCAAGCCAGAGAGGTTTCGCCGCGCACGGGCAGGGTGAAGCCGCTCCGGAGCGGCCACGAGGAGGGGCGGGAGGACGGCATGGCGAAGGATCCCCGGCGTGACGGCGTAACGGCGCCGCCCGCCAATCCCATTCGCAACCCGGGCGACGAGGCAAACCCGGGTGCGCGGCAGGCGGGCGAGGTGACCTGCCCGGAATGCCAGGGCACAGGGCGCGTCCAGGGCGGCGCCGAGTGCCCGAATTGCGGCGGCACCGGCCGGGTCGTCAGGATCGTCGGGGACGCCTGAGGGCGAGTCCTGGGCGTTCCCCGATGTGGCGCCGGCGCGAAGGCTCCGCACCTGCCGGCTGCCGTCCCTGCCGGAAGTGAGTGCGGGCGGCGAGGGAATCCCCTGGAGGAACAGGGGCCGCCTCTGCTGTTGCGGTGGAGTCGTCCATCCCTAAGCTCCGGAGCGCCGCGAAGGCCCGCAGGCCAATCCCGCCGGGGCGCCAGGGCCTTGGCGCACAGGGATGTGTTGGGGCGGGATGGGACAGGTGCGGGACGGACAAGCCGCTGCCCATCCGCGAACCATGCTTCCCCGATGCCGTTGTTGAGACGAAACCCTGTCGTCAACCGCAGCCTGGAGGCACGCCGCCATGAGCATCTTCAGTTCCATCCTGGACCGGATTCGCGGGCATCGGGGTGCCGATGCCACGAGGGCTGACGCCCAGGCGGAGATGCCTGCCGCGACGGCCGCGCGGCAGACCGCAACCCCGGCTTCCGCCCCCGGCCCAGCCGGCGCCGCCCCGGCTTCCCAGCCCCGGCCCACCGCCGCGCCAGGAGCCCCGCAGCAGGAGGTGGACGTGGTGGCTGTCCTGACGGACATGGCTTCTAAGAATCCGCAGAAGCTCGACTGGCGCCACTCCATCGTGGACCTCATGAAGCTCCTCGGGCTGGACAGCAGCCTGGAGGCGCGGAAGCAACTCGCCCAGGAACTCCACTACGGCGGTGACCCGAATGACTCCGCGGCGATGAACATCTGGCTGCACCGCCAAGTGATGCAGAAACTCGCCGAGAATGGTGGCCGGGTGCCGGATGAGTTGCGGAGATAGAGCGGATCGCGGAAGGGCGTGAACGTCCGCGGCTGGCGGCGGATTGGCGATAGGCTCGAACGCAATCCGCCGTAGAGGCCGGCCTTCGCTGCCGCTGCCGGCATGCCGTGGCAGTCAATGAGGCAGCCACTGGCTTCCCAGCATCAAGGAGCCGGATCAAGGAGCCGACTGGGAATCCGCCCGGTCCGCTTTGCACGGCCTGTCCTGAACAGCGGGTGAGGGTGGCAGCGCAGGCGTGCGGCAAGATCCGCCTTCGCCGCTCGGCGGAATATTTGGGTCAGCAGCCACCGACGCGCCGCTTGGCGTATCGCCCGGCACATTGCCGAACCGCATGTTGGGCAACGAAGCTGCGTTGCTTTCCCGGGTGGGCAAGGCGTGGACCTGCTGCCGTACCGGAAGGTGGCTGGGGGACCTGGATTCGAACCAAGGCTGCCCGGGTCAGAGCCGGGAGTTCTACCGCTAAACTATCCCCCATCGCCAAGTCGCCCGGGTCTCCCCGGTGGCGCGGGCCGGGGTGCTACCATGGTCGGCCGCAGGCTGCAATCTCCGTTACGCGGAAATTGCTTGCTGCGCCGGGCGCCAGGCCCAATCATCAAACCGTCACGGTCGTCCCGGCCCTGGCACCATCGCAACCCAGCGGACTCCCCCCGTTCGCCATGCCCGACGACATCGCCTCGCATGCCCTGGTCCAGCCGCCCTTCGGGGCGGGCCGGGGGGCGGCTGGCCTGCCGCCGGCCTATGCGGCGCTCGATCTCGGGACCAATAATTGCCGCCTGCTGGTCGGCACCCCATCCGCCGCCGGCTTCCGGGTGGTGGACAGCTTCAGCCGCATCGTCCGCCTGGGAGAGGGCCTGGCCGCCACCGGCCGGCTTTCGGAAGGCGCCATGGAACGCGCCATGACGGCGCTCGCGGCCTGCGCGGAAAAGCTCGCCCGCCGCCCGGTGCGGCTGTTCCATGCGGTGGCCACCGAAGCCTGCCGCCGCGCCGCCAACGG
>JAEWCI010000338.1 GCA_023390705.1 Pseudomonadota bacterium | reverse complement strand
GTGACAATTCCTGGATGCACGGGCTGTTGCAATCGCCCGACGCCTGCATCGCATAGGCTACAGGGCCGGTTGGCACCCTTCGCCAGATGGCGGGAGACGATGCGATGCCCCCAGGACAGGCGATCTGGCGCACGGGGCCGAACCAGTTTCTCTCGGCGGATATCCACGGCCTGCGGCTGGTGGTCGAAGGGCCGGAGCGTGCCGGTGAACCGGCGCGCTTCCAGATCATGCGGCAGGAGGCCGGAGGCCAGCGGGTCATCATCGGCTCCGGCACCGAAGCGGACCTGCGGGCGGCAATGGCGGCAGCCGAGGAGATGGCCAGGAGGCTTGCCGGGCAGCCGCCCGGGAATGATTAGGAATTGATAGATTCCTGCAGCCCCGCCATGCCGCCGGGGCAGGAAACCGGCCACAACAGCGGAAAGTTGCCGTATTGCATTGAACTTACCCGCCGAGCTTCTATTTGCGTCTGTTGTGGTGCGCAGCCGGTCAGAGTCCAAGCTCCAGCCTTGCCCCCACGCGCCTTTGTTGCTTCATGGTTGAGGAGCGTCTCGCGGCGCTTGCCTCATCCCTCAGGCAAGGGAACAAGCAGAATGATCGGCTCTGGATCAATGATAGGGGACCGGACCGGCCATCTGCCTGTGAGAGGGATGGCAGATTGCACAACCCATCCGCCGGCCCCGGAAGCCGGATCCACCTCCCCGGCCATACCCTGGAAGCCCCTTGCCTTCAGCGCGACGGGTGGCGCCTGCGGAAGCGCAGTTCTCGTCGCCACGCACCTGCCCTGTCCCACGCGACATGAATGAGCCAAGCGAAAGGGAGTCGGCGCTGCGGGAGAGCGAACGCCGCTTCCGCCTGCTGGTGCAGGGGGTCACCGACTACGCCATCTTCATGCTCGATACCGAGGGCAAGGTCACCGAGTGGAACTCCGGGGCGAGGCGGATCAAAGGCTACACGGCGCAGGAGATCATCGGCCAGCATTTCTCCCGGTTCTACACCGAGGAGGACAAGGCCGCCGGCGTGCCATGGAAGGCACTCGAACAAGCCAGGGAGACCGGCAGGTTCGAGGCCGAGGGGTGGCGGGTCCGGAAGGATGGCACCCGCTTCTGGGCCAACGTGGTGATTGATGCCATCCATGATGAGAATGGCACGCTGATAGGTTTCGCCAAGGTCACCCGCGACATCACCGAGCGGCGCGATGCGCAGCAGGCTATGGAGGAAATCCGTGAGCAACTGGCCCAGATCCAGAGGCTTGAGGCCCTGGGCCAGCTCACCGCCGGCATCGCCCACAACTTCAGCAATCTCATCCAGATCATCCTCAGCGGTATCAGGCTGGCGAATGCCGCGGTGGGCGACCCCGAGAGGCTGAGGCGCATCCTCGCCGACATAGGCGCAGCGGCGGAGCAGCGCGTCGGCCTGACGGAGCATCTGCTTGCCTTCTCGCAGAACCTGGCGACGGAGCCCAAGGTCATCGATACGGCGAAGCAGGTGCGTGATGTCGCGGACCTGTTCGGCCGTTCCTGCCTTGGCAGGATCCGCGTTGACCTTGATATTGCGGATGACGTCTGGCCCATCCGGGTGGATGCGGCACAGTTCGAATTGGCGCTGCTCAACGTTGCGCTGAACGCACGCGACGCCATGCCGGACGGCGGGCATCTCGGGATTTCCGTAAGGAACCTGGCACTGAACGAGGGACCGAACGGGTTGGCGGGCCGGGCCGTTGCCATTCGCCTGCATGACACCGGCATCGGTATCCCAAGGGGACTGCTCCACCGCGTGTTGGAGCCCTTCTTCACCACCAAGCCAAGGGGCGCAGGCACCGGGCTCGGGCTCAGCCAAGCCTACGGCTTCGCACAGCAGGCAGGCGGCGCGCTCAGAATCCAGAGCGAGCCAGGAAAAGGCACCGAAGTCACCTTTCTGGTGCCGGCTGCCCCCGAAGAGGCCGCCAGGCAGGATGCGGTGGCCCAGATGGATGCTCCCGCCCCTCCGCTCCGGGGGGATTGAGAGCGGCCAGGCATTGCCGGGTGGCAGCCTGACGCCCTGCCGGGGCCGCGCAGGGCATCATCCGGGAACAGGCGTGATCCCGGCGGCGTTCCTTCGCCGGCCTCCCCCGCCTCTCGGACGCAGAGGCAGGGCGGGCCGTTTCACGGAGAGGGAGAGCCCGCATGTCGAGGAAGAATCACGCTCCCGGCGCCGGCGGCGGCAAGGAGAAGGGCCGCTCGGCCGGCGACCAGCAGATCGGCGGCGTGGCCGGCGGCAAGCTGGGCGGCAGCGGACGGGCCGGCAGCAGCCCCACCGGCACCGGCGACCGCGCGCGGGAAGCCGGACACATGGGCGGACAACATCAGCGCGGCGGGATGGAAAGGAACCGTCAGCCCGACGACACCGAACAGTAGAGGCTTCCGCCGAAGAGGCCCGGGCGGCGTCACCGGCCTACCCCTGGCGGTGGGCCATCCATGGCACCCGGGCCATCTCATCCATGGCCCACCGCCGGGCTGCGCAGCCTCAGGTATCGCGCTGAGCCACATAGGTGTAGAAGTTGCATGCGGCGAAGAAGCGGTTGTCTTCCGAGGCGCGCTCCAATTCGTCCACGAAGGCATTCGCCTCCGCCCTGGTCATCGTGCGCGCCGCCGGCAGCAGCACGCGAAAGGAGGATATGGAGGACTCCCAGAAATCGGCCCGGCCGATATCCGCGACGACATAGGCGCGGGACCAGTTCAGGTCGAGTCCGACTTCGGCGAGCAGGCGCGGCATGGCCCGCATGACCCTGGGCTGTGCGACAATTCCCCGCTGCACGGCACGGTCCGTCGCCTCGCCCACATCCGCCGCGCCGGTGGCGAAGGTCCAGGACGCGAAGTCGCCATCGAACACCACCAGGCGCCCTGAACCCGGCCGCAGCAGCCGCCTTCCCTCGGCCAGCACCTCTGCCGGCTGCGCGACATGGCTGACGAGGGTGTGCATGACCACGACATCGAAGCCGCCCTCCGGCAGGCCAAGGCCATGCGCGTCGCCAACCCGGAAGTCGATGCGGCCGTCGAGCCCCTCCTCCCGCGCAAGCTGCCCGGCCGTTTCGACCAGATGCGCGCTGATGTCGATGGCCGTGACCGTGCCTTGCATCTCGGGCCGGCGCGCGATGGCCCGCGCCACCACCCCGGTGCCACACCCGACATCCAGGACGGTATCGGCCGGGGACTGGATGAGGCCCGCCATGTATTCGTCAATGACGGCGGCGATGAAGGGATGCTTGCCACGGGTCTCCAGCCGCTCGGCGATGGCAGCCAGGGTCGGTTCATCCATCTCGAAGGTCCGGCCATAGACATCGGGCGCTCGGATCTGGGTTTGCTGCACCATGCTGGCCTCCCGCTACTTCCTGTTGGACTGGCTGGCGCGAAGCAGGCAGTTGCCCCAGGCGGAGACCGCTGGCGTTCCCCCCTGCCCCCGCATCGCGGCCATGCGCGGACAGCGCCCGATGCCGCGTCACTCCGGCAGCCGGCGCTCCCCGGTGATGGGCGTGTGGGAAGGCGGGTCACTTGCCGGGAAGCTCTCCTCGCCCTCCTCATCGACATAGGCGTCGCGCTCCGCCTCCAGCATGCACGCCAGTGTCCAATGGGCTTCGGCCCTGCCTTCAGGGCAGCCTTCCTGCTGCCAGAGGAAGTAGGCCCGCTCGCGGATACGCTGCTCAAATTCCGATTGCTTGTCCGACATGGCGCCCTCCTGATACCGAGTGGTGGAAATCTCCAGGACGGAGTTTTCTTGTATTTGGAGATCCTGGCCACCAGTCAACGGGTATGTTCTATTTGCAGCAAAGTTGCTGTGGCGCAGCAGGAAAATTGGATCGCGAAATCTCTACGAAGCGGGCACCCGATTTATCTTGTTCTGCCGCGATCCCTTTCCTAAATTCAGTTCCGCAAGGTAGAGGCCAAAGGGAAACCTGAGGACCATATCTTGCTCAGCCGCCCGAGAAATGGCGGACGGACCCGCCGGTCTAAACCACCGGCGGGTTTGCTGTTTCTGGCGGGTCCTGCTGCCGCCTCGCGGAACACGGCCGTGTCCTGCGCAGGCCGACGGGCTTGGCTTGCGTGGTCAGGCCGTCCGGCCCCGTGCAGGATTCAGCCGCCGGGGTCAGGCACGAGCCCGGCCGTGAGTCCTGGCAGGGTGCTGCCGGCGCCTTTGACGTTCTCGGACCCGGTGCATCGCACGCTTCCGCTTGCCGTTGGCATCGCGGTTCAGCCTGCGGTGCAACAAGGCCGCACCGATTCCGCCGGCAATGATGATGCCAGGCATGACCAGGAAGAAGAACTGTTCGACAGGGTCCATCACCCACCAGCCCTTCGCGCATCCGAGCCTGGTACATCTAGGAAGCCGGCGATTCGGAAATCAGTCCACGAATTGGTGATGGCATCCTGGTGGAGGCGTGCCCCTGCCCCGGGCGAGGGACACGGGCAGTCCCTCAATCGGGTACCGGCCTGCCGCGCAATTGCTTGACACTGGAACGGCGGGCCTTGCCCTCCAGCCGACGCTGCCTGGAACCGAGTGTCGGCTTGGTGGGGCGGCGTTTCGGCGGCGGTGGCTTGGCGGCTTCGCGGATCAGTTCCAGCAGCCTTTCCAGCGCGTCCTCCCGGTTGCGTTCCCGCGTGCGGAAGCGCTGGGCGGTGATGATGATGACGCCATCCTGGGTCAGCCGGTGTCCGGCCAGCTTCTCCAGCCTGGCACGCACATCCTCCGGCAGGCTGGGGGAGCGGCGGGCATCGAAGCGGAGTTGCACCGCGGTTTCCAGCTTGTTGACATTCTGCCCGCCGGGGCCGGAGGCGCGCAGGAAATCCTCCTGCAATTCGCGCTCGTCCAGGGCGATGCCGCGCGTCACCGGGATCATCGCGGCAGCACCGGCCTGTCGGGCTGCTCGTCCTTCAGCGCCACGCCGGTGGCGCCCAGCCCCATCGCCGCCCGCATCAGCCACAGCAGCTTTTCCGCCGCCGCACGCGCGGACATGCCGCCGGGGCGGATATTGGAGATGCAGTTGCGTTCCGCATCCGTCCGCCCGCGACGCGGCCCCCAGGTGAGATAGACACCCAGGCTGTCGGTGGCCGAAAGCCCCGGCCGCTCGCCGATCAGCACCGCCACCATGGCGGCCTGCAACGCCTCGCCGATCTCGTCGCCCAGCGCCACGCGGCCCTGTTCCGCGATCACCAGCGGCCCCGGCGCCATGCCGGCGGCACGCAGCAGCGGCACCACCTCGGCCAGCAGGGTCGGCGCCTGGGCCTGCACACCCTCGGCGCAGAGCCCGTCCGCCACCACAAGGAGGAAGGCGCCCGGCGTGGGGGCGGAAGCAAGGCGTCTGCGGTCCTCCTCCCGCAGCCTGCGGCCGAGATCGGGGCGCAGCAGGTAGCCGCGGCGGTCCGGCGCCTGGCTGGCGACGCGCAGCACCTTCATGCCCAGCCCCGCGCAATCCGCCGCCAGGCGCCCGGCATCCAGCGCCGACCACACCGCGTCGCGCGCCCGCGCATGGGCTTTCTGGAAATCCAGATGCGCGGCGGTCGGCAGCCCGTTGCCGGCGCGGCCAAGCGCCACCCGCGCGCTGGTGAAGCGGCGCAGGTCGGTCCAGGGAGCGGGAGCTTCGGCCATCAGCCCAGCCCGATCAGCGCCGGCGCCAGCCCGGCCGGCAACCGGCCTGCGCCACTCGCCTCGGCAATGCCCATGCGGTCCAGCCAGGCCGCGAATTCCGGCGCCGGCCGCTTGCCCAGCACGCCGCGCAGGTAGAGTCCGTCGTGGAAGGAAGTGCTCTGATAGGCCAGCATCACGTCATCCGCCCCCGGCACGCCCATGATGTAGGTGACGCCGGCGACGCCCAGCAGGGTCAGCAGCGCGTCCATGTCGTCCTGGTCGGCCTCGGCATGGTTGGTATAGCAGACATCCACCCCCATCGGCAGGCCGAGCAGCTTGCCGCACATATGGTCCTCCAGCCCGGCGCGGGTGATCTGCTTGCCGTCGAACAGGTATTCCGGGCCGATGAAGCCGACCACGGAATTCACTAGCAGCGGCCGGAACTCCCGCGCCACGGCATAGGCGCGTGCCTCCAGCGTCTGCTGGTCCACGCCGTGATGCGCCTCGGCCGAAAGGGCGCTGCCCTGGCCGGTTTCGAAATACATCACGTTGTCCCCAAGCGTGCCGCGCTTCAGCGCCAGCGCCGCCTCCCGCGCCTCGGCCAGCAGGGCAAGCGAGACGCCGAAGCCACGGTTCGCCGCCTCGGTCCCGGCGATGGACTGGAACACCAGGTCCAGCGGCGCGCCGCGCCGCATCGCCAGCAGGCTGGTGGTGACATGCGCCAGCACGCAGGTCTGCGTCGGGATGGCGTAGCGTTCGCGCACCGCGTCCAGCAGATCCAGCAGGCGCAGCGTGGTCTCCACATTGTCCGTGGCCGGGTTCACGCCGATCACGGCATCCCCGGCGCCGAGCAGCAGCCCGTCCAGGATGGCCGCCGCCACGCCGCGCGGGTCGTCCACCGGGTCGTTCGGCTGCAGCCGGATGGACAGCGTGCCGGGCAGGCCCAGCGTGTTGCGGAAGCGGGTGGTGACGCGGCATTTCGCCGCCACCGCCACCAGGTCCTGCAAGCGCATGAGCTTACTCACCGCCGCTACCATCTCCGGCGTGATCCCCGGCCGCAGCGCCGTCAGCGCCGCGCTGTCCGCATCTTCCGAAAGCAGCCAGTCGCGGAAGCCGCCGACCGTGAGATGGGCGACCGGGGCGAAGGCCTCGGCATCATGGCCATCGAGGATAAGGCGGGTGACCTCGTCCTCCTCGTAGGGGATCACCGCCTCGTCCAGGAAATGGCGCAGCGGCAGGTCGGCAAGGGCGCGCTGGGCCGCCACCCGTTCCGCCGCGCTGGCCGCCGCCAGGCCGGCCAACTGATCGCCGGAGCGCAGGGGGCTGGCCCGGGCCAGCAGGGTCTTCAGGTCCGGGAAGAGGTGGCGCGTGCCGCCGAGGGTTGCGGAAAAGCCCATGGGGGTCTCCTTCCCCTCATCCTGCCCTGCCCGCCCCCGGCTTGCCAGCGGCGCCGGCAGGGGGGATGTTTCCGGGAAGTCCCAAGGGGAAGCGCATGCAGCGAGAACAGCTTGAGTCGGCGCCCGAGGCAGCCGCCGCCTGGCCCGACCAGATCTACGACCTGCTCAAGCAGCACGATGTCCGCCAGGTGGCCCTGGTGCCGGATGCGGGCCATTCCCGCCTCATCAAGCGTTGCCTGGCCGACAACGACATGAAGGTGGTCTCGCTGACCACCGAGGAAGAAGGCATTGCCATGCTGTTCGGCGCCTGGCTGGGCGGCGAGAAGGGCGTGCTGCTGATGCAGTCCTCGGGCGTCGGCAACTGCATCAACATGCTCAGCGTGGCCATCGCCCACCGCACGCCCTGCCCGATGATCGTGACGATGCGCGGCGACTATGGCGAGTTCAACCCCTTCCAGGTGCCCATGGGCAACGCCACCCAGGCCGTGCTGGAAGCCATGGGCACGCTGGTGAAGCGCGCCGACCGGCCGGAGGACGTGGCCGACACGGTGAACGCCACGCTGCGCCTCGCCTACAACACCTATCGCCCGACCGCGACGCTGATCGGCCAGCGCGTGCTCGGCGCCAAGACCTTCGGGAAGTAAGCCATGGCGAACGGGATCGCGCTCGGCGAGACGGGCAGGATGAAGCGGCGCGACGTGGTGCGCGCCCTGCTGGAAGGCCGCGACGCCCCCGGGGTAGGCGGGCTGCTGGTGATCGGCGGCCTCGGTGCCCCGGCCTGGGACATCACCGCCGCCGGCGACCGGCCGGACAACCTGCCGCTCTGGGGCGGCATGGGCGGCGCGGCGGTGATGGGCCTCGGCCTCGCCCTGGCGCAGCCGGACCGCAAGGTGCTGGTCATCACCGGCGATGGCGAGATGCTGATGGGCGTCGGCTCCTTCGCCACCATCGGCGTGACGCGGCCGCGCAACCTCTCCGTCGTGGTGCTGGACAACGAGCATTACGGCGAGACGGGGATGCAGGAGACCCACACCAAGCATGGCGTGGACCTGGCCGGCATGGCGAAGGCCGCCGGCATCCCGGATTGCCGCAAGGTGACGACCGAGGCGGAGGTCCTGGCGCTGCGCGCCGCCATCCATGCCGGGGCCGGGCCGCTCTTCGCCCAGGTCAAGGTGGACGAGAAGAACGAGCCGCTGGTGCTGCCGCCGCGCGAGGCCAGCATCCTCCAGGCCCGCTTCCGCGAGGCGGTGATGGGGCCGCAGGCCCATCTGCAATAACGGCCGCATTGCCGGCGGGGCCAACCGGCCCAGGGGGAAGGAAACGCTGATGCAAAGACGTCTTCTGCTGGCCGGCCTGGCCGGGCTGCCCCTGGCAGCCCAGGCTCAGCCGGCCTGGACCCCGGACCGGCCGGTGCGGCTGGTGGTGCCCTTCGCCGCCGGCGGCAGCACGGACGTAACGGCGCGGCTGGTCGCCCAGGCGCTGGGTGACAGGCTGGGCCAGCCGGTGGTGATCGAGAACCGCCCCGGCGCCGGCGGCAATATCGGTGC
>JAEWCI010000334.1 GCA_023390705.1 Pseudomonadota bacterium | reverse complement strand
CGCACGAGCTGCGCTGGGCCCGCACCCTGCGGCTGCTGGACCCGGCGGGCTATCTGGGCCTCGGCCTCACCCATCCGCTGGTCCCGGCCCTGGGCTGCGCCTTCCTGGTCCCCTGGGGCTGGGCGGTGCTGGCCCTGGCGCTGATGGCCCGGTTCTTCCTGGCCTGGTCGGTGGACCGCGCCTACGCCATTCCCGGGGGCTGGCGCCGATTCGTGCTTCTGCCGCTGCGCGACGTGCTTTCTTTCGCTATATGGGCGGCCGGGCTGGCCCGCGGCACGGTGACGTGGCAGGGCCGGCGTTACCGGATGCGGCCCGACGGCAGCATGGTCGAGGCCTGATTTTACAGCGTTTTTTCCAGCGTTCTGGGGACCGAACCACGCGATGATGCGCACCCTGTTCCTGCAGGCTCCCTCCTTCGACGGGTTCGATGGCGGCGCGGGATCCCGCTACCAGGCGAAGCGGGAGATCAAGAGCTTCTGGTTCCCCACCTGGCTCGCCCAGCCGGCGGCGCTGGTGGAGAACAGCCGGCTGGTGGACGCCCCGCCGCACAAGCAGACCCTGGCCGATGTCACCGCCATGGCGCGTGATTTCGACCTGGCGGTGCTGCACACCTCCACCCCCAGCTTCGCTTCGGACGTGAAGGTGGCGGAAGCGCTGAAGGCGCAGAACCCCAACCTCAAGGTCGGGCTGATCGGCGCCAAGGTCGCGGTGCAGCCGGAGGAAAGCTTGCGGGATGCGCCGGTGATCGACTTCGTTGCCCGCAACGAATTCGACTTCACCATCAGGGATGTGGCGGACGACAAGCCCTGGGCCGGTATTCCCGGCCTGTCCTACCGGAACGGCGAGGGCGCCATCCTCCACAACGCCGAACGCCCGGTGCTGGAGGAGATGGACGCGCTGCCCTTCGTCAGCCCGGTCTACAAGCGCGACCTGGACTACAGGAAATACTTCATCGGCTACCTGAAGCACCCCTACGTCTCGCTCTACACCGGCCGGGGCTGCAAGAGCCGCTGCACCTTCTGCCTCTGGCCGCAGACCGTGGGCGGGCACCGCTACCGCACCCGCTCGGTCGAGCACGTCATCGAGGAAATCCGCTACATCAAATCCGCCTTCCCGGAGATGAAGGAGCTGTTCTTCGACGACGACACCTTCACCGACAACCTGCCGCGTGCCGAGGCGATCGCGAAGGAACTGGGCAAGCTGGGCGTCACCTGGTCCTGCAACGCCAAGGCGAATGTTCCCCGTGAAACGCTGAAGAAGCTGAAGGATGGCGGGCTGCGCCTGCTGCTGGTGGGCTATGAGAGCGGCAACCAGCAGATCCTGCACAACATCAAGAAGGGCATGCGCGTGGAAGTCGCGCGCAAATTCACCAAGGACTGCCACGAACTGGGCATCGCCATCCATGGCACCTTCATCCTCGGCCTGCCCGGGGAGACGAAGGAGACGATCGAGGAGACCATCCGCTTCGCGATCGAGACCAACCCGCACACCATCCAGGTCTCGCTGGCGGCGCCCTATCCCGGCACCTTCCTCTACGACCAGGCGGCGCGCGAAGGCTGGCTGGACACCGCCAATGCCGAATACATCGACGCCCATGGCGTGCAGATCGCGCCGCTGCACTACCCGCACCTGACCCACACGGAAATCTTCAACAGCGTCGAGACCTTCTACAAGCGCTTCTACTTCCGCGCCCCGAAGATCGCCTCGATCTGCGGCGAGATGATTCGCGACCGGCAGATGCTGGTGCGCCGGCTGCGGGAGGGGGTGGAGTTCTTCCACTTCCTGCGGGAACGGAAGCAGGCGGCGGCCTGAGGGTGGTTCGTGGCCGCCAAAGGGGTCTAGCCGGCCGCTTACCAATACGTCGTGGCCGGGCTTGACCCGGCCGCCTCATCCCCCCAGCAAGCGGTCGTAAAGATCATCCCAAGCGGAAATGTCCCGCTCAATCAGCGCAAGCTTCCAGGCTCGGGGCCAATGCTTCAGGTTCTTCTCGCGCTGAATCGCGGCGGTGATGGTGTCGTGGTGCTCGGCATGGACAAGGCGCTTGAGGTGGTAACGGGCCGTGAAAACCGACCCGCGGTCGCTGCGGTGCTGCCAGATCCGCCGCGCAAGGTCGGCGGTGACGCCGACATGCAGTGTCCCCTGGGGTTTGCTTGTCAGAACAAAGAGCCAGCCGCCTTGCATGATCTCCAGCGTCGCATTGCCATGGCTTGGCGCAACCGATGGACGGCTGTGCGGAGCCGTTGGCGCGAGATGGCGGGGTCAAGCCCGGCCATGACGTAACAGGGCAGCGCGGCCATGTTGGCGGCAGACGAAGGCACCCGCCTCATCCTCAACGCCGACGACCTCGGCCTCTCGCCCCAGGTCAACGCCGCCATCGAACGAGCGCACCGCGAGGGCGTGCTGACCGCCGCCAGCCTCATGGTCGGCGAGCCGGCGGCGACCGAAGGCGTGGAGGTCGCTCGCCGCAATCCGCGCCTTGCCGTCGGCCTGCACCTCACCCTGACCGACGGCACCCCCACCCTGCCGCCGGAGTGCATCCCGGCGCTGGTGCAGCCGAACGGCCGCTTCCGCGACGACATGGCCGGGCTTGGCCTGACGCTCGCCCTCAGCCGCGCCGCCCGCGCCCAGTTGCGCGCGGAGATCGCCGCGCAATTCGCCGCCTTCCGCGCCACTGGCCTGGCCTGCGACCATCTCAACGCCCACAAGCACTACCACCTGCATCCCGTGATCGCCGCCATCGCCTTCCGCGAGGCCGCGGCGCATGGCGTGCGCGCCGTGCGCATCCCCTGGGAGCCGCCGGCGCTGATCCGCGCCCTGGAACCGCAGGCCGCCACCCAGCCACGCGCCCTGCTGCCCTTCACC
>JAEWCI010000322.1 GCA_023390705.1 Pseudomonadota bacterium | reverse complement strand
CCGCAGCCCCGTCCCCGCCGCAGCCCCCCGTGGTGGATGCTCCGGCAGAACAGCCGCCCGTGGTGGAGACGCCCCCCGCCTCCCCGGCTCCGTCCAAGGCGCCGGTCGAGTATGTGTCCGGCACCGGCCCCGATACGCTGGTGCTCCAGGTGGCGCAGGACTACTTCCAGGCGGATGCGCGCTATTCGGTCAGCGTGGATGGCAAGGAAATCGGCGTATTCACCGCCTCGGCGCTCAACGGCTCCGGCCAGTATGACACCCTGACCGTCCGGGGTGACTGGGGCCAGGGCGACCACATGGTTTCGGTCACGCACCTCAATGATGCCTGGGTGGCGGGCGAGGGCGACAGCAACATCTACGTCCCCACCGCGACCTACAACGGCAAGGCGATCCAGGCCCTTGGCGGCGACTGGTGGGGCGGCGAATTCGGCTTCACCGATACCGGCGCGGCACAGCCCCCGGCCACCCAGCCGACGCCTCCCGCCACCCAGCCGACGCCTCCCGCCACCGAGCCCGCGCCTCCTGTCACCGGGCCGGCACCTGCCGTGCAGATGCCGGAGGTGACCCATATGGGCACTTCGGGCAAGGACGTGCTGCGCGTCGGCGGCGGCTTTGACGGCGCCGTGGTCCGCGGCGGCCTGGGCGCCGACAAGGTGGTTCTGGGCAACCATGACGATGCCACCGTCATCTTCACCCCGGGCGAGGTGCGGGGTGACGTGATCCGCGGCTTCAAGGCCGGAGACACGCTGGCCTTCTATGGCTTCGGCGAGGGTGCTACCCTCGAGGCCGGCAGCAATGGGCGCTACATCGTCACCGCGGCGGATGGCAGCACGGAAACCTTCCGTCTGCCGGGCTTCGAGGTGACCGAAGCCGATTACATCTTCGCCTGACGCCGCCCTGGCCCCCTCCGTGCGAGGGGGCCAGACCCGCATGGGACGGCGCCGGCCGGTGGCCGCGCCATTCCGCCGGATACGGAGCGACTGCGCCTGATCATTGGGCCTGGGCATCCCTGGTCGGCTGGAGAGCCTCCCGAATGCGGCCGCGTGACCTCGCATAAGCGGCGGCATTCGTGCGACTCACGCATTGCCGGTCCAGGGCACGACCCGAGCGTCACGGACAACCGCCGGCCGCAGGACTGGAGGGTTGTGCCAGCGGGCTGATGGAACCAGGTCCTGGAAGGTCGGTCAGCTCCCGACAGTCATCCTGCGCCGCTGCCGGACTCCGCGCCGGCCTCCATCACGCGAAGGATCTCGACGCCCGGCGGCCTCAGGAGAATCTCGCTGAAGGCCTGCATCCACTGGCGGGTGTCTTCGCCTCGGCCGCCGCTGCCGTGCCGCAACTCCTCAAGCTGGTCGAGGCTTGTCAATTCCACTTCGAACTGCATGGCCGCACCACCATCGCCCCGCGTGAGCGGTACGAGAAGACGGGCGTTCAGGCCCGTGCGCCGGGCGCTGGCCACCTCGCGCCTGATGAGTTCTATCGCCCGATCGCGGTTGACCGGCAGCAGATCATAGGAAAAGCGGGCGAGATACATGGGACACCTCCCTTGCGGGGGCCGTGGGGCGACGGCCCTGCCAGGAGGGAACGCAACAGCCGGCCGGCCGATCCGGGCGAAAGCCGCTGCTTGGGCAACCCACCGGCAGTTTCCCACGGTTCCGGGGCGGCCGGATGCGGCGCGCCTTTCGGCGGTTGGCGTCATCGCTCAAGGTGATCGCCGCGCCGCTTCCGGTATTTCCGGGATGGTCGCCAGGATCAGCAGGCCTGTGGACAGGGAAGCGTTGATCCTTTCCAACGGGCGAGATCGCCGGCGATGTCGTGCCTGAACTGCCTTCTCCGTGAAAGACGGCGCTCCGCTGGCCGCCTTTCCATATCTCGCCGCCAGGGGCGGCTTCGAGCGGGTCCCGCCCCGCATCACGCTGGACGGAGTGATCCCCTTCCCTGGCGCATGCGACGACCTCACTGCTGTCCGGGCGGATTGCGTCACCGTCGGGTCCCATCACCTGGCGGTTCCAGGTCATCGCCTCACCTGTTGCGACCGGTGGCGCGCCATTCCCATGGAGGTGTGCGCTCCGCCTCCGGTAGCGCCCAAAGGCCACGACGTGCCTGGCGGGCTTCTTCCTCCAGGCGCAGCAGAGCAGGATCTTCGCTATGCTGCCGGTAAACCCAGGCCGCGCCTCGGCGGACCATCTCGGCATTCACGTCCACGGTGCCGGCATGGACGCGGCCGACCGTGCGGCCGTAGCGGTCCGTATCCTGAATGGTGACGCGGACAACCCTGCCGAATGTCAGATTCGAGAGCGTCTGCCGGGCGCGCTGGCCATAGGGCTGGCGGGCCTCCGGCGTGTCGATCTCGGCGAGGCGCACCCTGATCTGGCGCTTCGCGGGATTCAGTACCGTCAGGGTATCCCCGTCGGTGATGCGCACGACACGCCCCGTGATCTCGGCGGCCATGACTGGCAAGGCAGCCAGCATCACCAGCGCCACGACCATGCATTGCCCTGTCCAGGCCCGAGCCATTCGAGGTAGCTGCATCGCCTCCCTCCCGCACCGCAGTTGCGCCGTGGGCTGGGACGGATGCGCCAACCCGCTCACCGAGAGCAGCATTCGCGCCGTATGGTTGCAGAAGGCGAATGCCGATTCTGGACCATCAGCCGCTTCCTGATCCGAGAAGCCCACGCCGGCCCCAACACCGCCCCTGCGCATACCCTTCATGACGCCACGGCGTCGTCGGCGCGCCCAGGAATCAATCCTGGCAACGTGCCTTGCGGTTGGCGGTTGGCGGTTGGCGGTTGATGGCTTGGCCACGGCCAGCCCCGGGCACCCGGCCCGGGCAGCCCTGCTTTCCGGCGGGACAGGAAGCGAAACCATCCTCGCGCCCGCAGGCGATGGGCCGCAGGGGCGGAAGGTAACCGGATGGCAAGTGGCAAACGGCCCCTTCCGCCGTTCCGCTAAGCCTCGTTCCCCTCATCAACGACAAGAGGGACGACACCTTCCTGGCTTTTCATCATGATCAAGCCACCGGTAATCGCACCGCAGAGCGCAACAAGATCACCCCAGTGGGATCCCTTGCCGTAGGTATAGCGGAGGAAACCGAAAACAGCCGTTGCCACGGAGAATATTCCTATTCATAGCCATAAGTTTTCGTTGATGCTGGCGGATACACGCGCACGCATGGAGCCTCCTGATCTTTTTTGATGTCTGCCCGGCACAGCACCATAAGCGCCGGCTGTCGCGTGGGGCCACCAAAAAAAGTTCCGCCAGTGGGCACCCCTGGCCGTGGCAGGAAGCGGTCCTGCGTTGCCTGGCTGGTGCAAGTCCAGCTCGGGGGTCCCGTGAACGCTCGCCGGCCGTGGCGCCAGTTGGTGATTGCGATGGTCGCCGGAGCCACCCCCTTTCAGCTCATTCCGCACATCCCCCGGTTGCCGCCAGCGGCAAGCTCCATCCTTTCCGCCATGGACCCATGCCTACCCATGGGCCCGGTACACGGCGCCCGAAAGCCCGCGCGTGGTGCAAGGAAGCAGCAGCGCCGCTGACCGGGAGACGGCTAGCGGCGCCCTCAAGCGACAGTCGCTCTTCGCATGGCTGGGGGATGCCATGCTCCTATTGAACGCATTCCCTGCCTGTCGGCTGCCGGCGGTTGCGCAAAGGACCCCAGCGGCAGGACTTGCTGCGTCAACGCAAGCATCAGTGGCGTATCCTGCCGCGTTTGCGCCCCTGGACAGAACGACCTGATGAGGCGCCCATGAGCAACCTGTTCATCTGCACCCGATGCGGCCGGTCCCAGCCCGTGCCACCGCCCAATGAGGCCCGCCGGGAAAGCTGGCGGAAGGCAGGCTTCACCGTTCCGGCCGATGACCAGCGGGTATGTGCCGATTGCTTGGCCTGGATGCTGGATGTCGAGCGCATCTGCCGCAGCCTGGCCCAGCAGAGCAACCGCGATCCTGACGAATGGATGGGCGAAGGCGCGGGCGCGGCACCGCTGTGGACCACATATATCGGCGTCGCCACACTGCAGACGAACCTGCCATGCCCTGACAGGCTCCGCGGACAGGATGAGATCGTGTTCCATCGCAAGGTGTAGGAGCGATGATCTCTCGCGGGCTGGGCCGCAGCGTCATGCTGGCACGGCGGACAGCCTGGCAGGGCCAGTATCGCTGATGGTGCTGATGCCTTCCAAGGTCATGTAGCGGGAGCGCCGGCCACCTACTCGGCTGACGAGGTCGCCGCGGTGACCGCCGCGGCACTGACCAGCCCACGGCGCCTGGGTCTGCCGTTCGCGTCGTGGACGTTGGATCGGCTCGCGGCCTACCTGCAGGAGCACAAGGGTATCGCCCTGCGGCGCAGCCGGATGGACGAGATCCTGCTCAAGGAGGGGCTGCGCTGGCGCCGGCAAGAGACCTGGTTTGGCGCGCGGGTGGATCCGGAGTTCGCGGAAAAAAGGGGCGGATCGAAACCCTCTACACCGCACCGCCCGAGGGTAGCCTAGTCGTCTGCCTGGACGAGATGGGCCCGCTCAGCGCCAAGAGTTACCCGGGCCGCGACCTGGTTCGCCCACAACCGCCGCCTGCGGGCCGCGCCCGGCAGGAGATCGACTACGGCCGGCGCGGCAAGGGCTATGTCTTCGGCGCCTTCTGTCCTGCCACTGGCGCCGCCTTCACCCGGCCCTACCCGGGCCGGGGCGCTGCCAACTGGGTGGCCTTCCTCGAGGAGGTGGAGGGCTGGCTGCCACAAGAGGTCGAGCGGGTCTACGCCATCGCCGACAACCTGAGCAGCCACCGCACCACTGACGTGCTGCTCTTCATGCTGGCACACCCGCGCTGGGAGATGGTGTTCCAGCCGAAATACGCCGCCTACCTCAATCTCATCGAGCCGTGGTGGAAGCTGCTGCGCTCGCTGGCTCTCGCCGGGCGTCGCTTCGAGACCTGGGAGGACGTCACCGAGGCTATTGCGCAGGCGACGGCCTACTGGAACGCCCACCGGCATCCCTTCCACTGGGGGCAGCGACGGCGTCATCGCCCGCGCCGTCAGCCCGGCATCGCGCTCCTCCCCAAAGCCGCATAACTTACCGGATGAACCACTTAGACCGCGCATGGATCTGGGTGAGGCCCGCGCGATCGGCGCGCATTCCACGGGCCGGCCCTGGCACGCCGCGCTCTCTGATTTGGAGGAGCCGGGCCGAAGCTGGGACGAGTTGGATCTGGCGGACAGGGTGCTGGCCACCTCCGGCGACGCGGGCTTCCGCAGGCTGACGCCGCGGCACGTCTCGGACATGCGGGTCAGCCCGAGGTTGATGCCGTCAGTGAGCACGGAGGTGAGCAGCGCGGCGCGGTCCTCGACTGGCCTGCCGGAGCGGCGGTGCGTGAAGCAGCCGAAGAAGCCGGTCCAGGCATCGACGTCACGCAGGCTCTCGATGATGGCCGAGGCGCTGGCGCGGCTCGACCGCGGGATGCCGTGCAATCCGGGCGTGCGCCTCGACCCGCGCCGGCGGCACCCGATCCTGGTCAGCCCGCTCGAGCCACAGCCCGAGCCGCCGACCCTTGAGGCACTCAACGCTGAGCTCGGCCGGCGACGGCCGATGAGGGGCTGCGCCGGCGGCACCCGGATGCGAGCCAAGTTGCGGCCGTGCCGTCGCGCGCCCTCAGGCCTATCGGGCGTCGTCGCGCCCAAAGGCCGCCGCGGCCCGCTCCGGTCTTGCAAGTTGCGTCGCCGCCCCGAGGGCAGGCTCCTGGCATGCCGGCTGCATGTCGCCCTGTGGATG
>JAEWCI010000304.1 GCA_023390705.1 Pseudomonadota bacterium | reverse complement strand
CCCCCCGCCCCCGCCCCCCCCCCCCGCGGCGCGCCGCCCGCCCGGGTGCTGGCCGACCTGACACCGCGCGAGGAGCGCATCCTGCGCATGCGCTTCGGCATCGGCATGCCGAGCGACCACACGCTGGAGGAGGTTGGCAAGACCTTCAACGTGACGCGCGAGCGCATCCGGCAGATCGAGGCCAAGGCGCTGAAGAAGCTGCAGCACCGCGCCCGTGGCAAGGCGCTGCGGAGCTTCCTGGAGGCGTAGCGCCCGGGGAAAGCCGCCCGGCATCTGTGGGAGGCCCTGGACGAGTGAGCGTCCAGGGCCTTTTTCATGTCGGCTCGGTTGCCTCATGGCCCCGGCTGCGGCAGGCTCCGCCGCAACCGGGAAGAGGGAAACGTCCGATGCTCCGACGGCAGTTCATGGCAACTGGTGCGCTCGCCCTGCTGGCGCAGCCTTCCCTTGCCCAGGGGCCGGCGCAACCCTGGCCGAACCGGCCGGTGCGCATCGTGGTGCCCTTCACCCCCGGCGGCTCCAACGACGCCATGGCGCGGCCGCTCTCCGAGCGCCTGCAAGCCCGCTTCGGCTCGCCCTTCGTGGTGGAGAACCGGCCGGGGGCGGGCAGCTCCGTCGGCGTGCAGAACGTGGCGCAGTCGGCGCCGGATGGCCATACGCTGCTGGTCACCACCTCCTCGGTCGCCGCCATCGCGCCGGTGCAGCGGCTGAATTTCGACCCGACGACGGAGCTGGACTGCGTGGCGCTGCTGGCCCGCGCGCCGCTGGTGGTGCTGGTGCCGCCGAACTCCCGCTTCAAGGGCATCCAGGACATCGTGGCGGAGGCGCGGCGGCGGCCGGGCGAGGTGACCTTCGCCAGTTCCGGCCCCGGCAGCACCACGCATCTGGCGACCGAGCTGTTCGCGCTGCGCGCCGGGGTGCAGATGCAGCACATCCCCTATCGCGGCACCGCCGGCGCGCTGACCGACCTGGTGGCGGGGCGGGTGGACGTGATGTTCACCACCATCGCCAGCGGCGCGGGGCAGATTCGCGGCGGGCTGCTGAAGGTCATCGCCTGGACGGCCGAAGGCAGGCCGGATGGCACGCCGGATGCGCCGACGGTGAAATCCACCGGGATCGAATACGAAAGCGGCATCTGGTGGGGCCTGTTCGGCCCGCGCGGCCTGCCGCCGGCGATGCGCACGACACTGAACGAGGCGGTGAACACCATCCTGCGCGAGCCTTCCTTCGCCCGCTACCTCGCCGGGGAGGGCGCGATCCCCTCGCCGATGACCATCGACGCCTTCACTGGCCTGCTGCGCGAGGAAGTGCAGGCTATGCGCGAAGTGGTGGCGGCGGCGAAGGTGACAGCGTATTGAGGGGGAGGGGGGCCTCCCTCTCCATCGTCATGGCCGGGCGCAGACCGGGCCATCTCCTCACTGCCCGACAGGCGCCGACAAAAGCAGCCGCCCTCAGCCGGTGAGAGCCGACGCCTGCCTGCCCAGGAGCATTTTCAAGCCGGGTGGAATCACCCGGCGGCTCGGAAAATGCGGGAAAACAACAAGCTGGAGCGGGTGAAGTGAGCGCACGCGAACGGAAACTGCCCTAGCCCGGCGCGAAGCGCGGCACGGCCCGGTCGCCTTCGCGTTCCACCACAAGGCGCAGCGCCATATCGCCCCGCAGCGAGTCGTTCGGCGCCAGGATGTTGCTGATCAGGCGCGGGCCTTCCGCCAGTTCGACGATCGCTACGTTGTACGGCACCCGACCGGCCCAGGCGGGGTCGTAGGCGGTGTGGTAGACCACCCAACTGACGAGCTTCGCGGCGCCGCCGGCTTCCTCCCAGGCCCAGTCGGCGCGCAGGCAGCGCGGGCATTCCTCGCGGGGCGGCAGCCAGGCATGGGTGCAGTGGCGGCAGCGCTGGAAGCTCAGCCGGCCAGCTTCGAGCGATTCGCGGTAGGTCTTCATGCCGGCTCTCCCAGGATCAGCGCGGCATGGGTGTGCATGGTGCCGCCCTGGTTGCTGACCAGCGCGGTGCGCCCGCCCTTCACCTGGGATGTTGCCTCCCCACGTAATTGCCGCACCGCCTCGATCACCAGCGGCATGCCCGGCAGGCCGGATTCGGAAAGCAGCCCGCCGGCGGTGTTGATGGGCAGGTCGCCACCGATCCCGATGCGTCCTTCCGCCACGAAGCCCGGTGCCTGGCCGGGCTTGCAGAAGCCGTATTCCTCCAGCGCCATCAGCGCGGTGATGGTGAAGCAGTCGTAGAACTGCGCCACGGAGATGTCGCGCGGCCCCACCCCCGCCATGGCGAAGGCCGTCTCCGCCGCCTTGGCCGCCATGGTGGAAGTCAGCACCGGCCGCTGTGCCACTTCCCAGCTTGTGTTGCCATGGCCGAAGCCGAGGATGGGCACCGGCCTGCGCGCGCCCAGCGCCCGGGCGCGCTCCGCCGCCATCACCACCACGGCCGCGCCGCCATCCGAAACCAAGCAGCAATCGTCGCGCCGCAGCGGCTCCACCACCCAGGGCGCGGCCAGATAGGCCTCCATGGTCAGCGGCTTGCGAAGCTGGGCGTTGGGGTTGGCGGCGCCATGGCTGCGGGCGGCGATGGCGATGGCGCCGAAGGCTTCCTCCGGCGTGCCGTGCTCGATCAGGTGGCGGCGGTGGATCATGGCGTAGCCGGCGGCGGTGGCGAACCAGCCATGGTCGCTGCCGTCGTCGCCGCGCGGCCGCTGATAGACCTGGCGGCTGCCGCTGCGCGGCGTGTCGGCGTAGCAGACCAGCGCCACCTCGCACTGCCCGGCCTCGATCGCCATGACGGCCATGGAGATCAGCGTGACATTGGCCGCGCCGCCCTGGTCCCAGGCGCCGCCGACCCGCGGCTGGATGCCAAGCGATTCCGCCAGCTTCTGGCCGTACATGAACTCCCGCACCGAGGACGGGGTCTTCACCAGCACCGCATCCACGGCGGACTTCTCGACGCCGGCATCCTCCAGCGCGCGGCGGCAGGCCTCGACGTTCAGCGAGAGTGAGGAGCGGCCTTCCAGCTTGCCCCATTTGGTATGGCCGACGCCGGCGATGACGGCGCGGCCACGCAGCGGATGCGGCATCAGATCACCTTGTCCGTTTCCAGCGTATCCAGCGCCGCCGCGTCCAGGCCCAGCTTCTCGCCCAGCACGGCGCGGCTTTCGGCGCCCAGCTTCTCGCTCGGCTCCAGCGGGTGCAGCGGCAGATCCGAGAAGCGCAGAGGAGAGGAGGGCAGGGCCATGCGGCCATATTGCGGGTGGTCCACCCAGCGCAGCGCGCCGCGCTGATGCAGGTGCGGGTCCGTCACCACCTCGTCCAGGGTCCGCACCGGGCTGGCGGGCACGCGCTCGGCCAGCAGCATCTCGAAGACCTGCTGCTTCGGATAGGGGGCGGTCCAGGCGGCGACCTGGGCATCCACCCAATCCATGTTGGCGCAGCGCGCCTTCAGGCTGTTGCAGCGCGGGTCGTCCATCAGCGCCTCCCGCCCAAAGGCGCGCAGCAGACCGTGCCAATGCGCTTCGTTGTTGGTGATGATGGCGATGTGGCCGTCGCTGGTGGGATAGACATTGTAGGGGCAGAGCGAGAGCCCACCATGGCGGTTGCCGACGCGCAGCGAATTCGCGTCGCCGCCCGGCTGCGCCAGCCCGAGCGTCGAGGCCAGCGGGAAGAAGGAAGCTTCGAGCATCGCCACCTCCACGGCGCGGGCCTTGCCGGTGCGCTCGCGCTCCAGCAGGGCGGTGACGATGCCGCCGTAGAGATGGATGCCGGTGATGAAATCCGCCACCGCCGGCCCGGCCTTGGTGGGCGGGCCATCGGGGAATCCGGTGATGCTCATGTAGCCAGCCATGGCCTGCACCGTCAGGTCCATCGCGGGATAGTCGCGATACGGCCCGGTGCTGCCATAGCCCGAGGACATGGCGTAGATCAGCCGCGGATTCTCCGCCTGCAGCACGCTGGCGCCCAGGCCGAGCCGGTCCATCACGCCCGGCGCGAAATTCTCCACCAGCACATCGGCGCGGCGGGCCAGGGCGCGCAGGATCTCTCGCCCCTTCTCCTGCTTCAGGTCCAGGCGCAGGCAGCGCTTGTTGGCGTTCAGCATGGCGAAGGGCAGGCCGGAGCCGGTGGTGGTGCGGCGGCGCAGATGCTCGCCGCCCGGCGGCTCGATCTTGATGACCTCCGCCCCCGCCGCGGCCAGCAGGAAGGCGGCATAGGGGCCATTATAGATCTGCGTCAGGTCGAGGACGGTGATCCCGGAAAGCGGTCCGCTGCTCATCATTCCCCCTTGAAGCGCGGCGCGCGCTTTTCGGCGAAGGCGGCGCGGCCTTCCTTGGCGTCCTCGGAATAGCGCAGGATGCGGCTGACGAATTGCTCCATCCGCAGCCCGTCGGAAAGCGAGCTGTCGCGCGCCCGCAGCGCCAATTCCTTCGTGGCCTGCACCGCCAGCGGGGCGTTGGCGGCGATGCGGCGGGCATAGTCATAGGCCGCGGGCAGGAGCTGGTCGCGCGGCACCACGCGGTTGATGAGGCCCCAGCGCTGCGCCTCCTCGGCGCTGATGCGCTCGCCCAGAAGCAGCATCTCCATGGCGACGCAATGCGGCAATTGGCGGATGAGGCGCTGGGTGCCGCCATTGGCGGCGATGCTGCCGCGCTTCACCTCGGCCACGCCGTATTCGGCCTCGGCCACGGAAACCCGCAGGTCGGTCGCCAGCAGCAGGGTGACGCCGCCGCCGACGCAATGGCCGTTGACCGCGGCGATGACCGGCTTCCACACCTCCAGCCCGCGGTTCAGCAACTGGTTGACCTGGGTCTGCCACAGTTCCTGAAGCGACTCGCCGCGGCCGAGATAGCTCTTCACATCAGCCCCGGCGCAGAAGCTGCGGTCGCCGGCGCCGGTGATGATGGCCACGCGCACCGCCGCATCGTCGCGCACCCGCTGCCAGGCTTCCGACAGCGCGGCGTAATGTGCCTCGTCCAGCGCGTTGCGCGTCTCCGGGCGGTTGATGGTGATGAGCGCGATGCCATCGGCATCGAGATGGAAGTCGATGGACATCAGGCCCGCCCGCCCAGCAGGTGCCGGGCCACCACCATGCGCTGCACTTCCGAAGGCCCTTCGCCGATGCGCTTGATGCGCAGCTCGCGGAACCAGCGTTCCAGCGGCATTTCCTGCGCCACGCCCATGCCGCCCAATATCTGCACGCAGCGGTCCACCACGCGGTGCGCCGTCTCGGTCGCCACCACCTTGGCGATGGAGCTTTCCAGCTTCATCGGCTCGCCGCGGTCGCCCTTCCAGGCGGCTTCGTAGACCAGCAGGCGGGCAGCACGCAGCTCCATCTCGCTGTCGGCCAGCATGAATTGGATGGCCTGCTTGTCCGCCAGGCGGGACTTGAAGACCTCCCGCTGCCGCGCCCAGTCGATGGCGATCTCGAGCGCCGCCTGGGCGATGCCGATGGTGCCGGCGGCATAGGGGATGCGGCCTTCGATCAGCCAGGTCTCGCAGACCGCGAAGCCCTGGCCTTCCTCGCCCAGCCGGTTCTCCACCGGCACCTCGACATCCTCGAAATGCAGCTCGTATGGCGCGTAGGAGCGGATGACCGGGATCTTCTTCGTGGTGAGCCCCTTGGCCTTGCCGTCCACGATGAAGCAGGAAATGCCGCCACGGTCGCCGCCGGCGCCGGTGCGGGCGAAGACCAGCCCCCAGTCGGCGCCATGGCCGCCGGTGATCCACATCTTGGTGCCGTTCAGCACATAGCGGTCGCCCTTGCGCTCCGCCCGCGTGCGGATGGCGCGGGCGGGGTCGGAGCCGCCGGTCGCCTCGCTGATGGCGACGAAGATCTTCTTGCCTGCTTCCACGGCCGGCAGGCCGAAGCGGCGCTTCTGGTCCTCCGTGCCCAGCCAGATGGCGTTGGGCGGGTCGAAGCCGAAGGCGCCGATCGAGGGGATGTAGGCGCCCATGCGGCATTTCGCCGCTTCCTCGGCCAGCACGGCCTGGCCCAGCAGGTTCAGCCCGGCGCCGCCATACTCGCTCGGCGTGCGGAAGCACCAGAGGCCGGCGCGCTTCGCCTTCTCCTGCAAGGGCGCCAGGAGATGTTCCGGTGTTTCGTAGCAATCATGCGGCAGGCTGTCCTCGACGGGCTTCACCTCGGTCTGCATGAAGCGGCGGGCGGTGTCCTGGATCAGCCGCAATTCCTCGGGCAGGACCCAGGCGCCGAGCGGTGAGGCGGCCGATGACATGCTGCGTTTCCTCTTCTTCGAAGGCTGGTTTGCCGGAGGGAGTGGCACCCCGGCGCGGCCGGATGCTATGGGCCGGGGCGGGCAGGGGCAAGGCGGGGCGGCCGCCTATCTGCCCCGTAGCGGCAGCCCGCGCAGCATCATCGCCAGCCCGGCGGCCAGCGCCATGCCAAGCCCCGCCACGGTGAAGACGGTGCCGAAGGCCGCGGCCAGGGTGGTGCGCATGCCAGCCAGCAATTCGGGCGAAAGCGTGCCGCGCTGGCTGGCCTGCAGCAGCTTCAGGCCGGGATTCTCGCCCAGCGCCTCGATCCCCGGCAGCGCTGCCGCGCCGCTGGTCAACTGCCCGATCAGCAGGCCGGACAGCGCCGCCACCCCAAAGGCCCCGCCCAGCAGGCGGAAGAACAGCATGCAGGCCACGCCAACGCCGCCGTCGCGCGGCTCCAGCGCGTTCTGGATGCAGACCGTCATGGGGGAGAAGGAGCAGCCGAAGGACAGCCCCAGCACCAGGGTCGCCACTGTGTCGAAAGCCATGGAGTGCCCCAGCCCGACCCAGGCGATGCCGAGACAACTCAACGCCGCGACGACCGAGCCGGTGATGGGCAGGAAGCGGTAATGACCGGTGCGCGTCACCAATTGCCCGCCGATGAAGGAGCCGGTGACCGAACCCAGGGTCATGGCGATCATCCGGAGGCCGGATTCATTGGCGGAAAGCCCGGCCAGCAACTGGTAGGAAAGCGGCACCAGGATCACCAGGCCAATGTTCATCATCGAACTGACGAAGCTGATGCCATAGGCGATCGCCGCTTCCCGCACGCGGAACAGCCGCAGCGGCAGCATCGGCTCCGCCGCCGTCCGTTCCACCACCACCAGCCCGGCCAGGGCGGCGAGGCCGAGGCCGAAACAGGCCAGCGCCTCCGCCGAAACCCAACTGCCGGTGCGCTGCACGGCGGTGATGCCCAGCAGCAGCGGCGTGCAGGAGCCCAGGATGAACAGCGCCCCCAGCCAGTCTATCCGCGGCTTCTTCCCCGGCAGCGGCAGCCGGCGAAGCTGGAAGTAGGAAAGCATGAAGGCCAGGGCGCAGAGCGGCAGGTCTATCCAGAAGATCCAGCGCCAGGTGAGGTATTCCGCGAACAGCCCGCCCAGCACCGGGCCGATGACATTGGCCGTGCCGAAGACGCCGGAAAGATAGCCCTGGTAGCGCCCGCGCTCCCGCGGCGGCAGGATGTCCCCCACCACCGCCAGGGCCACGCTGCGCAGCCCCCCACCGCCCAGCCCCTGCACCACCCGCGCCGCGATCAGCAGCAGGATGCTGTCCGCCAGGGCGCAGAGCATGGCGCCGAAGCCGAACAGCGCGACCGAGACCATCAGCACCGGCCGCCGGCCATAGAGGTCCGAGAGGCGGCCATAGATCGGCGTGGTGACGGTGGAGGAGATGAGATAGGCCGAGACCACCCAGGGCATCACCTCCCAGCCGCCGAGATCGGTGGCGATGGAGGTCAGCGCCGTGGCGACGATGGTCTGGTCCAGGCTGGAAAGGAACAGCGCCAGCATCAGGCCGAACATGATCCGGCGCACTTCCGGCGGGCTGAAGGCGGGATGTTCTGGGGATGGCACGGTCACGACGGGGGCGCATGGTGACGTGGCCGGCCGCCCATGGCGAGTCCCCCGGATCGTTCCCCGGGCCAGCACCTGACCCCGGCTTGTGACCCGCCAAGCCCGGGCCTAAAGCAGTTTCAAGCCGGGCGGACTCACCCGGCGACTCGAAAAACGCGGCGCAGCGACAAGGCGGAGCGGTTGACGTGAGCGCAGGCGAACGGCAACCGCCCTGGCCTGCGCCGCCTCCAGAAAGAGGAAACCGCCGATGACGGCTCTGCGCGGCATCCGCGTTCTCGACCTAAGCCGCGTATTGGCCGGCCCGTCCTGCGGCCAGCTCTTCGCCGATCTCGGCGCCGAGGTCATCAAGGTGGAGGACCGCGCCGGCGACGAGAACCGCCGCTGGCTGCCGGTGGTGGACGGGCGCGGCGCCAACTACATGTCCGTCAACCGCGGCAAGCGCGGCATGACGCTGAACCTGAAGTCCGGGAAGGGGCAGGAGATCCTGGCGGCGCTGGTCCGCCGCGCCGATGTGCTGATCGAGAATTTCCCGCCGGAGACGGCGAAGCGGCTGGGCCTTTCCTGGGAAAGGCTCTCCTCGATCAACGAGAACCTGGTGCATGTCTCCATCACCGGCTACGGCTCCCGCGGGCCGATGAAGGACCGGCCGGGCTACGACAACATGCTGCAGGCCTTCAGCGGCATGATGGCAATGACCGGCGAGCACGACCGCGGCCCGGCCCGGCTTGGCCCTTCCGTCATCGACCTCGGCACCGGCATGCTGGCCTTCGCCGGCGCCTGCGCCGCGCTGCTGGCCCGCAAGGAGGGTCGCGCCAAGGGCCAGCATGTGGAGGCTTCCCTGCTGCAGACCGCGCTGGCGCAGCTCGGCTACCATTTCACCGCCTACACCATGGCCGGGGTGGTGCCGCAGCGCACCGGGTCGGCGGTGTGGCACATCGTGCCATACCAGACCTTCCGCACCGCCGATGGCTGGATCCTGGCCGGCGCCACCACCGATGCCACCTGGCAGCGCATGGCGGAGGTGCTGGGCGTGAAGGAACTGGGCACCGATCCGCGCTTCGCCACCGCGCAAGGGCGGAGCGACAGGCGGCACGAGTTGATCGCCCTGCTGGAACCACTGTTCCTGAAGCGCGGCACGGATGAATGGGTCGCGGCGATGGATGCCGCGAAGATCCCGTGCAGCCCGGTGCTGGACGTGGCGCAGACCCTGGCCCACCCGCAGGTGGCGGCGATGGACATGATCCATGAGGTGCCGGACGACCGCGGCGGCACGCTGAAGCTCTGCGGCGTGCCGCTGAACATGTCCGCCACCCCGCCGGCCCCCGGCCACCGCCCGCCCGACCTGGGCGAGCATACCGATGAGCTGCTGGCCGGCGAGCTGGGGCTTTCGCCCGAGGAGATCGCGGCGCTGCGGGCCGAAGGCGTGGTGTGACGGAGGGGAGGGAGACGATGATGAAGAGAAGGCAATTCGCCGCGTTCGCGCTGCTGCCGGGCCTCGCCCGGCCGGCCATGGCCCAAGGGCAGGCCCAGGGGCAGACGCAGGCTTATCCCGACCGGCCCATCCGCATCATCGTGCCCTTTCCCCCGGGCGGGCCGGTGGATGGCGGCGCCCGCGTCATCGGCCAGGTGCTGACCGCCGAACTCGGCCAGCCCGTGGTGATCGAGAACCGCTCCGGCGCCGGCGGCAGCATCGGCACCGAGGCCGCGGCCAAGGCGGCGCCGGATGGCTACACCCTGCATTTCGGCTCCACCGGCTCGCTCGCGGTGAACCAGACCCTGGTGCCGAACCTCTCCTACGACACGCGCCGCGACTTCGCCGCCATCTCCGTGGTTTCGGCGGTGCCGATGCTGATGGTCAGCCGCGCCAGCCTGCCGGCCCGGACGGTGCAGGAGGTGGTGGCGCTGGCCCGGCAGCGGCCCAATGCGCTGACCTATGCCACCTCCGGCCCCGGCGGTGCGCCGCATCTGGTGGGCGAACTGCTGCGCCAGCGCGCCGGGGTGGAGCTGACCATGGTGGCCTATCGCGGCGCCGCGCCCGCGATGACGGCCATCATCGCCGGGGAGGTGGACGTCACCTTCCTCGACCCCGCCGTGCTGATGCCGCATGTGCGGGAAGGGCGGATGCGCGGCCTGGCCGTCACCAGCCGCGAACGCAGCCCGGCCCTGCCGGATTTCCCCAGCCTGGTCGAGGTCGGGCTCACCGGTGTCGAGGTGGAGAATTGGTACGCCCTGCTGGCCCCGGCCGGCACGCCACCCGACCGCATCGCCCGCATCCACGGCGCGCTCTCCGCCGCGCTGGCCCGGCCCGAGACGCTGCGCAGCTACACCGATCAGGGGCAGCGCGTGCTGAACCTCCCGCCCACCGAATCCGCCGCCTTCATCCGCGCCGAGGTGGAGAAATGGGCCGAGGTGGTGCGCACCGCCGGGATGAAGCCGGACTGACCGGCCGCCGGACGATGGCCTGCCCGGCTCGGCATCGCCCGGATGATGACCGGGGCAATGCCGGGCCGGCCGGTTCGATGCGGCGCGTCATGCCGGCATGCGTTCACGCTGACAGATCAACGCTCCTCGATCACCGGGCGGGCTGGAGCGGTTTCCGTTCGCCTGCGCTCACGTCAACCGCTCCAGCTTGTTGTTTTATCGCATTTTCTGAGTCGCCGGCTGATTCCACCCGGCTTGAAATTGCTCTAGGTCCGTGGCCCTCGGCTGCCCCGCGTCGCGCGGTTCCGCGCGCCTGACGGCGCGACCGGCGACACCCATTCAAGGGTTCCCATCGCAGCCTGCTGCGACAGGGTCCCGCGCGCCCGGCCCGCGCCATCGTGCGGGCCGCAGGTCAGGACAACACAGGCAGGGCGATATCAGGCCCGCGCGACAACCACCCGGGCCGGGCTGAAACGGGCGCCGCTCAGCTC